>DUHN01000083.1:28152-36085 GCA_013330825.1 Candidatus Woesearchaeota archaeon
GGGAGGATATCAAGGAACAATGACAATGAGGCCATGTTCACGCTGGAAGGGAAGACGCCCCTCAATCCCAAAGGGGACGAGGAGGTCATCACCTATACGGTGGAAGCCGGCAAGATAGACCCGCAGAGCGAGTCCCATCCTTCCACCATCATCGCCTCGCTGTGCTATCCCTACGAGACGAAGCTGGCCGCTTCCGTGTGCATCGATCCAGATCCCAACAATGTCCGGCCGATAAGGAAGAGCTGCACGGTGCAGGACCTTTCCTACAGTTCCGGCCAGGGGGCGCCGGTCGCGATCACCAAGGTGGAGATCCAGGTGCTCCCGACAGCTTCAGAGGCGGTGAAGCCGCAGTTCCTGATATCCATCGAGAACAAGGGCAAGGGGGAAGTGATGAAGTTCAGCGCCGCTGACGCAGCATGCAGGAGGACCGGGGGGGCACTGACCTACAGGGAATTCAATGCCGTGGAGATGCACGCGACGCTCTCCGGACAGGACCTGGAATGCTCGCTGCGGAATGAGGCGGTTGCCGATGAGAGCAATCCCAAGCCGGATGCCCAGGAATTCGCGCGGCTCTCCTCAGGGAAGGGCGTGGTGAGGTGCTCGTATCCCGACGACGCCCCTGCCATCGGCAAGGCTGCGGAGAGCTATACCGCGCCGTTCACCATCACCCTGAGCTATGGATACACCCAATCGCTGACGACTGATTATGCCATCAAGAAACGCTAGAGGATGGGTGCATGGATGCGCCATCGTGCTTCTCCTTGCGGCGATAGCGCTCCCGGGCTGCACCAGAGGGAACAGCGTGTCAACCGCAGAGAACATCCGCCAGGGCACGGAGGGAATCGTCCTCTCGTTCCTGAGCACTTACTCCAAGGACATCATCGTTGGCGGCGACCAGAAGGAGGACCTCTTCTTCACCCTCAAGGCGGAGAACAGGGGGGCATATCCCAGCCAGGACGACGGGAATGCGGAAGGCCTCATCTGGCTCAGCGGCTATGATCCTGCGGTCATCACCTTCGAATCCCCCTCTCCCGATGCCAGTGTTTCCCTGGGAGAGCTGCAGCTCCGCGGCAAGACGCCGTACAGCCAGGTCGGGGACTCCAGCATCATAGACTTCAAGGGCACCATCAATGTGGACAAGCTGAACTTTCCCGACGGCAAGTATGCTCCGACCATCCTCGGCAATTTGTGCTACCGGTACAAGACCGTGGCGCAGCCGCAGGTGTGCATCGAGAAGGACCCCCTTTCCTTCACCGTGAAGAAGGCGTGCACCGCAGGCGATGTGTCCCTCTCCAGCCAGGGAGCGCCCATTGCAGTCACCAAGGTCGAGCAGCTCTCCACGGCCACGAAGGCCCAGTTCAAGCTCACGTTCAGGAATGTCGGCAGGGGGATTGTCGTCAACCCAGACAAGAGCTGCACGAAAGATGCGATGGCGAGCATCCAGCGCTATGATCTGGACTGGGTGAGGATAGAAAGGATGAGCATCGCCGGGAAGAGGTTGGCGTGCGGCGGCACGGGCAGCTCGAACGCGGTGCGCCTGGTGGATGGCACGGGGTATGTCACGTGCAGCATCGCCCTCCCGGACATCTATCAGGGGACTGCCCCTGCGTTTGCCACTCCGCTCGACATCGAGGTTTCCTACCTGTACAAAGATACCATCCAGCAGTCCATCCGCATCGCCAAGATAACATAAGCATGGGAAATATGGGGAGCGAATGAAAAACCAAACCTTTATTAATCTCCATGAACAGGGTGACTGTTGAAGAGAGGCGCACGGCATACGATGAGTAAGAGGACATACATGAACCCGCTCAAGATTATTCTTGTAGGCATCCTTCTCGCCGTTATTCTAGCGGGCTGCGGCAAGCAGTCCACCCAGACGGGGTCAACCGCCCCTTTCATCGGGGGAACGACCGGCCTGGTCATCGATTTCGAGGAGGATTCTCCCCCTGCGGAAGTCACCGATGACGGCTCATACAGCTTCAACACCATCGTACGGCTTGAGAACCGGGGGGAGTACAAGCTCCAGCCCCAGCAGGTGAGGGTGAGCCTCGAGGGCTTCCTTCCCTCTGACTTCTCCTCCTCAGAGGGGGATCTTATCGACAGGCAGCCGTCTGAGATCCTCGAGCCGAGGAGAAGGGACGCCAACGGCAATGTCATTGACGGCACGGTGACGTTCGTCACCATCCCCAGCGAAGGAAGCTCCCCTCTCGTGCCGAAGAAGTTCACCGGCAATGTCCAGTTCCCCTTCAGGGCCAACGTGTGCTACAAGTACGGCACGACCGCCAATGCGCGCATCTGCGTGCTGAAGGACCTGCTGAACAAGCAATCGAAGGCCATCTGCGACCCCAACACCGGGAAATCCGTGGCAAGCTCAAGCTCCCCCATCCAGATATCCGGATTCAGGGAATCCGTCATCGGCAGGGACAAGATCTCTTTCAGCTTTGACGTCATACATTCCGGCAACGGCAATGTCTTCAAGTCCGACACGGGGGACGCGGTCTGCCCGAGGGACGCGCGGGAGATGCGCCAGAGTGAGGACCAGGTCTCTGTCCGGGTCGATGCGGAGGGTCTCAACAACCTCAACTGCAACTTCCCCACGTCAGGCAACGCAGGGTTTGTGCGCCTCATCTCCGGCAAGAGGACCATCACGTGCACCCTGGACCTCTCCGGGCAGCACAACACCGACTACGAGAAGATCATCGACATCTCCGCAGAGTTCAACTACCGCGACTACAAGGACAAGACGGTGCTGGTGAAGCATCTGATTGAATGAAGGCTAGAATTTCTAGGGTTATCGTGAAGCCTGGGCAGTCTCTTTCCTGTATTTGCCCATCTCTGTTGAAATCAGCGTTCTGAAGAGCCCTCTTTCGTTGACAATCTTGTTCTTTTGGGCAGGGGCGGTGGTGGCTGGAAGGTCTTCTCCCCTGAACCAGCCATCATTGGAGGACATGAATCTCGTGTATTCGGCCACCATTTCAGCTGTATTGGTTTTGGAATAAAATGGGACCACGGCCCCTCCAGTCGGGAAAAGATAGTTGGGTGCCTTGGCAATCCTATTATTTGTATGGTACCCTCTTTCCAGGTCGGGATTCTGGACTCTCTCTTCAATGACAGATCCTCCAAGCGATTTGAGGGTCTTCACGAAAGCCTCTTCGAGAGGGGTACTCTGCCGTTCCGTCCTGCCGCCCAATCCAGAAACCACATGGCCGAACTCATGCGAGAGGAAGTCTTTTTCGTTGGCCCTCCATGATGGCGGAATAGGATCCGCAACATCGAGTTCCATTATTTTAGCTGAAACTTCTGCCTCCCCATTTCTGTAAAACTGATTCGGTTTCCAGAGAACCCTATAAGGAGAGCTTACATAAACAAATGCCTTTACTTCGTCTCCGCTCAACCTTCTGTCAGCCTCTTCCAAAGAGAGCGTAGAAGGGGCATTTGCCGCTTTGGATGCATAGGTCATTTTTTTGTAGTCGATGTTGAATTTCTCTGACATTTCGGTGATGCGATCGGCAAAGGTCTCCAGTTCCCGCTGGGAAAAATACCCTTTTGGTTCCCAGCCTTGCTGATAAAGATCCTCCCTCCTTTCCATGATTTTGTTGTATAAGCTCAGGTGATTGACATAGACACCCTGGTTATTGTCAAAGCTGTAGACTGCCTCTACCTTGATAGGGACTTCCCCAATGCCAATGCGAGCATGGTAATTTGCCGGAGCTACCGACAGCGGAACAGAGCCATAGGCCTTGTCTCCGGTTGGTTTCTGGCGCACCTCTTTATCGTCAAAAGTGACAAAGTTCCCTCCATTCTCTATCTCGACCCAGCCGCGCTGCTGCATCGGGGGCATTGACCGCACTTGGGGAGGAAGAATGATACTTCCTTCTTTCATCCCGTTTCCGATACGCATGCGGAAAAAATCCTCCTCCCGCAACGAGACATCCATATATGTGGTGCCTTCTCTAAACGTCAACGTGATGTCCTTTCCCTTTGCTTCAAGGCTCTCTGTCATCTTCACGCATTCCTGGATGCAGCTCTGGCCTGGAAGAAGCAGTTTTGTCGGGTATTGGGAGGACATAAGCACTCCTTCCACTAGCAGGCTCTCTCCTTTGGTAAGATAGACTTCTCCCTGCCTGATTTCCAGATTCCCCTGCAGGAGAGTTACCTTGCCGAATGCATCGTGTAGTTGCGGCAGCGAGCCATCGCCTCCCGGTGTCTTCGAGAGCACAAAGGAATCCTTTCCCAGCATTAAGCCGCTCTTGTCGCCCCACGAGGGAACGCCCTTTCCTGATTCGCCTGACGCGGTAAACATGATGTGCCCTTCCCTGGTGACGATCAGCGTCCCTCCCTTGTAGGCCCCGCTTGCCAAGGTGACCCACTGCCCCAGCGCCCCGTTCGCGATGAGCACGCCATCCTTGACCCGCGCGGAAAGATAGACGTCTTTGGCGAATTTCTCGACGTTGGCCCCGTATTTGTCCCTGATGGCCTGCCGCGCGCTCTCCTCGTTCACCTTGCTTAGGTCATCTATCTTGTCGAAATTGGCCGCAATCTGGTCGGGGGTCAGCTCCTTGCCCCGTCCGGCGTTCATCACCCGCTGGATATCAAGCTTGTCTGGTGGCACCGCGGAAAGGTCGGCGGCGTCATTTCCGTACTCGAACATCTCCCAGTTCCCCTGGCACGGATCTCCCAATGAGCCGCACGCATAGGCAACAGGCATGCTCAAGAGAGACAAAACCAGAGACAAAACCAAAAATGCTTTTCTTCCCCAATAACCAGACATATCGTTTACCATCTTATGGTGTCCCATGGCCAATGGCGAAGGACAGGTTGTAGGATTGGGCGATGCTGGTGTTGGTTGCGGTTATGGTATAGATGAGCGCGTTGTCAGGATACCTAAATACCTGAATGGAGAGGTTTGATCTCTCTGAAAGCTCGAAAAGGCAGCTCATACAGATGCTTACGGGATCCTGAAGGTGCAACGCTGTTATCTCCCCGGCCGCGCCGAGCATCCTTTCCAGCGGGAATGCGAGCGTGGAGGAGAACCGGCTCACGGACTCTTGCGAATGGCCCTGCGAGATAAGGAGGGGCCAATTGAGGAGGAACGAAACGCCCCCTTCAAAGATGGTGACTGCGATCTCCTTTTCTCCTTTCTCAATGGACACCCCCTGATCGTTGAGCGGGGAAAAGTTTCCGACGCAGCTGTCAAGATGGGCAGATATAGAGCGGGCAAGCTCTGCTTCCATGCGGCTTCTTTCAGGGCTATGATTCGCGACAAGAACATAATAGGGGAACCAGATGTCCTCTGGATGCCATGAATCATCTGAAAACTCCTCGCCATAATGGCTGCTTTCGGGGTGAATATAGTTTGCATATACCTCTTTAGCCTGCCAGGAATAATCGGGGGCAGTATGGTAGCCGCCGTGCTTGCCAATGCTCTGCAAGCCTTCCGCGGCCGCCCTTTCGAGGCATCCCTGGACAAACTGCTTCATCTGCAGCACGGGGAGATCTATGATGGCCGGCTCCCTTCCCCCTTCATCGAGCGCGAAAAACAGGAATCCGCCGAAAAGGATAAGGACCGAGAGTATGAGGAAAATGCTCGCCTGCCCATCCTTAAAACGCATGACTTTTCCCTCTCGGTTATCTTTAAAATGCTTTTGCCCTTTGCCTTTCTTCTGGGTATTCGTCAATACTTTTTTAAACGCCGTTCTTGTCCCCCTGCCCATGGCAGAATCGTTCATCTGGACGGAGAAGTACCGCCCTGAGAAATTCTCCGATATCAGGGGACAGAAGGAAATTGTGAAGCGCGTGAAGGCGCTCGTTGACGGGAAGAACATGCCCCATCTGCTCTTCACCGGGCCGGCGGGAGTGGGCAAGACCACGATGTCGCTGGTGATCGCGAGGCAGCTCTTCGGCGCGGCGCGGCACCAGAATTTCCTCGAGCTGAACGCGTCCGACGAGCGCGGCATCGACGTGGTGAGGAACAAGGTCAAGGACTTCGCCCGGACCCGTGCCATTGGCGATGTGCCGTTCAAGATCATCTACCTTGATGAGTGCGACGCCCTGACGCGGGAGGCACAGCAGGCTCTGCGCAGGACCATGGAGAACTACACGCAGACGTGCAGGTTCATCCTTTCCGCCAACTACTCATCCAAGATCATCGACCCCATCCAGAGCAGGTGCGCGATCTTCCGGTTCAAGCCGCTGTCGAAAGAGGAGATTGTGGAGATTGTCGACCACATCGCCAGGCAGGAAAAGCTCAAGATAGACGAGAAGGCGAAGGAAGCCCTGTATCGGGTGTGCGACGGCGACTGCAGAAGGCTGGAGAACCTGCTGCAGAGCGCGGCCTCGCTGGAGAGCCATATCACGGAGAAGGTCATCTATGAGTTGGCATCTTTTGCGGAGCCGAAAGAGATCAGAGACGTCCTTGAGCTCGCGCTGAAGCAGAAGTTCATCGATGCGCGCTCCAAGCTGCTGGAGACCATGCTGTCCTACGGACTTGCCGGCATCGACGTCATCAAGCAGATCCAGCAGGAGATCGTTTCCCTGCCGATTCCCGAGAGGCAGAAGATGCTGCTGATCGAGAAGTGCGGCGAGGCTGAATTCAGGATGACCGAGGGCTCTGACGAGTATCTCCAGCTGGAAGCGTTTTTGGCGAAGGTTGTGCTGGTGGGGAGCGAGAAGGAGTAAGGTATTAGAGTAAAATTTGTAACTCTAGAATTTTAGTTTATTGACAAGTGTGTAACCACCCTATAATAATATTTAAATACCTGCCCTACTTTCCTCGATAAATGCCATCGGCGGAGCAAGGACAATTAGAAGCGTTGGTGACTATTTCTGGACCTTTCTTGAGAACATTCCGTTCATTAATCCCGGATACCTTACAGCATGCAGATGAAATAATGTATCAGAGGAGGGCTGGGACCGATAAAAAGTTAAGAGATGAATATTTTTGGGTTGCAGATTCTGCACTGTATACTACTGAAGGAAAGAAATCAGGACGTGAAGCATTTCTTCGCCTTGGAAGAGGGACACCAATCCGATCTTCACAAATCTTGAGGAGGCAATACATCAGTTGAGAAGATGTAAGTCTGACCCTTATAGCACGGTGTTTTGGGATGAACAGTATATTCCAAATGCCAAGGATCTCCAATCGGTGATGGAAGCAGAAGGCACATTGAAGGCGAGACTTTTAGATCTAGATTTAAAAGTGTGGGAAATTACTCCAAAGTCCCGTTTTAGTTTCGGGGCACCTCTTGAAAAAATTGCCTATTTTGAGATTGAAACTGCGAATTATGACGTATTAAATCCTACTCAAAGGTTAGTTGCTGAGAGAATTTATGGACAAGGGGATGATTTTAAGGAGAATATGGCAATGCTGCATGAAAATGGTGTCACGAAGACGCAAATGTATTTCTTAAATCCGGAGTTTGTGGTGAAGAAAGTGAAAGAGGGGCAGGCATTTGCGCAAGCCTGTTGTTTAACTGGTTTTGGGAATAGATCCTTATTTAGTGCCTATGGGAGTTATAGCAACGATTACAATTCCGTACGGGGGGTACTGGTGCCTGCCGTAAGGGAGAGGCACATGATGCCATTGAGAGATGCATACAAGACTCTTTTAATAGACCCAACGAGGGCAGTAGAAGTAATAACTCCGGAAATTGCAAGCGGAATGGCTGGAATACTGAAAACCTATGAAGGGAGGATGCAAAGTCCGGCCTGTTGATGAAACTTTCTTGATTTGATTTCCACTTTATAACTTTATCTTGAACAATTGAACAAAGTAATTTCAAGTTAATATAAGTGTTAAAAAAATAAAACCAACATTGGTGCCAGTTGGACGGAGGTTGCCTCTTAAGGGGATGTTCGACGGGGAGCGAATCGATGACAGCCGCCATAGTTGTGGGTAAATAAGGTGACCCCCGCACTAAAGTGCGGGGCT
>DUHN01000071.1 GCA_013330825.1 Candidatus Woesearchaeota archaeon
GGGAAATGCCATGAACACCCAAAAGTCGATGCTCACCAAGTTCTGGACAGAGAGATTCCTCTTCACCCCCGCGGAGCTTGACGCCTTCACAAGCGTCAACAGGGAGGATTTCGTGCTTGAGGTGACGCGGGGATCGGCGTATGATGACATGCCCCTGCCCATCCTGAGGGGGAAGACCATCTCCCAGCCCACGACGGTCATGCTCATGACCCACGCGCTTGAGCTGGAGGAAGGGGATAAAGTCTTCGAGGTGGGCGCCGGCTCCGGCTACCAGAGCGCGATCATCGCGAAGATCGTGGGGCCGAAGGGCAAGGTCGTCACCACCGAGGTCATCCCCGAGCTGGTGCAGTTCGCGAAGGCCAATCTCAAGAAAGCGGGCATCTCCAACGCCCAGGTGCACGAGGCGGACGGCTCGCGCGGGTGGGAGAAAGACGCGCCCTATGACAAGATAGTCATCACGGCTGCGTGCAGGGAGTTTCCCAAGCCATTGATTGGGCAATTGAAGCCGGAAGGCATCATCGTCGGCCCCGTGGGCGATGCGCGCGAGCAGGAGATGGTGAAAGGCGTCAAGCGGAAGGACGGCACCCTCGCGTACGAGTTCCTCGGCCAGTTCCTCTTCTCGCCGATGGTCGGGAAGTGGGGATTTGAGGATTAGGCTCCTTATTTCATGCTCTTTTGTTCTGCCTTGTATGCATCCTTCAGTTGGGAAAGGAGCGTGAGGGCTACCGGCTCTGTGTACACGGAATAGCCAAGCGTCCTGGGGCCATACCTCATCGAATGGTCGATTATCTTCCATATTCCGCATGGCACGAACGGTTCAAGCTCTTCATAAGGGGAATGGTTTCGTATGGAATCCAGCGCACCCCATCTCTGGTGCGCGAGGTCATAGCCCCACCTCACCGCGTTCTCCTGGAGCGGAGTAAGGCCGGAAAGGCTTTGATCAAACACCCTATAGAGGCCGCTGCTTCTCTGTCGCTTCCCATAGGCGGCAATCGCGTCCTCGAAGCCCAGGGCGCTCCCGCTGATGGCATCAAGCGTTCTCCCCCGCGCCGCAACGGATGACCAGGCCGCAGAAATCCTTTCCCAGGCAATCTTCCGCCTGATTTTTTCCGTAACCTGCCCCCATCCTCTCTTGATGACTGCCGTTATCTCATCAGCCCCGTCATATGCCTGCGGAGCTGCGGCTGCGGATTCAAGAAACTGGGGGTGTTTTCCCATACCACTCAGGAGTGATTATTCAATTATAAACATTATGGAAAACCGAACGGAAAAAGTTGAGGAAATGGGGGGCGCGGCACTGCATAATCTTTATAAACAAACCTCCTTCCCTCGGAACCAGCCCCGTCTAGCTCAACGGTAGAGCGCACGGCTGTAGATGTCATGCAGAGTTGCCGCGTGGCTGAGATGACGCATGACCAGCTGTGCCCGTGAGGTTGCTGGTTCAAATCCGGCGGCGGGGATTAAGGGGCGGGACGCTCGCCCGCTTCTTTTATTATTTTCTCAGGGAAAAAGGTCCCGGTGAAAAAGAAATCGCCTGCTCGCAGGGCAGGGTGAAGTATACCGCTGAGGCGTCAAATCCCGCGAGGGCGCCCGCAGGCGTGAGCTTGCTCCCGGCGTCAACAACCTTCGCGTAATACGCCAGTTCGATGGAATGCGGCAGCGTGAATGGGATGAAATTATTCCGGGAATCCGCCACTGATTTTATGCCGAGGGAATGCCATTGGGTGGCAGGCGTGAGGACCTTGTCCGTGGCGGCAAGCACCTCGACCGTTTCCGGCCTGTTGTTGCTGGTGGGTGGCTCATGGACGTAGATGTCGGCTGCTCCCGTGCCGTATTTCCCATCCTCATTCCGGCGGAAGCACACCACCTTTTTAAGATTGGCCCTTCCCATGGTGTAGGCGACGATCACATGCCCGAACGTGCCGAGGGACAGCGCCTTGTCCAGCGCCCCTTTCGGCCCGCCAAGTATTTTGTTTTGGTAAGCAGCCGGATTTTTCAACACATCAACAGGCAGGCCATGGCCAGGGGCAAATTCAACAGCATAATCCGCGAGCACTCCTGTCGGCTTCCAGCCCTTAGCAGGGGAATATAACTGAGGTTCTGAAAAAGGCCTCGGTGTCTGCATAGGGACGTGCCCCCGATTGTCCACTCCCTGAGAAATCCCCGGCGGCGGGTATCCTCCCACAGCACATGCCACTGCGGCAGAAGCAACGATTGCCCTGAGTGTTTTTCCCAACAGGATCCCTGCTCTTGGCTTTTGCAAGCCCATTTTTATAGTTATGCTTTTTATTAGTCCTCTAAAGGGGTGACATCTTCTGGCGCAGCATACAGAGGCACCCAAGAATTCACCGCATGATACATGCATAATACATCCTTCTGTTGTCCTTCCCCTTGTTCTCCATCTTCAGCAGCTCAATGGTGCCGATCTCCTTCAATGACTTCACGTGCGTGCCGCCGTCCGCCTGCGTGTCCACCCCCTCGATGGAGACGATGCGCAGCTCCTGCACGCTCGGCGGCAATGCTCCGGCCAGCTTCACCATGCCCGGCATCTTGAGGGCCTCGTCGCGCAGCATGAACGATACGGAGACGGGCAGGTCCTTCCGGATCAGCTCGTTGGCCACGGCGACATACTCCCTGAATTTCTCCTGGTCGAACTGCTCAAGGGAGAAGTCAATCCTGCTCTTCCCGACATCCAGCTGGTTTCCCGTGATGAGCGCGCCCGTCTTGGTGTGGATGATGGCCGCCAGCAGGTGCGCTGCCGTATGCATCCTCATCAGCGCATAGCGCCTCTCCCAGTTTATTTTTCCCAGCACCCTGTCCCCAGCTTTCAATCCCGGGTTGGGCGTCTCATGGCAGGCTATGCCATTGATTTTATTGACAGAGACGATGGGGTATTCCCCAGTATTGCACAGCAAAACACCCGTATCACTGGGCTGGCCCCCACCCTGCGGATAGAACGCGCTCCGGTCCAGCACGACATATCTGCCATCGGCGACAGACGCCACCGTTGCCTCAAATTCCCTGCAATAAGAATCCGTCATGTACAATGCATCCATTGAGACCACCGTTCAACAGGGCGTAGGAATCCCTATAAAATAATTATGGAGAAATTTCCATAGAAACCTTTATATACACAAACCTTTACAACATTTGTAAGAGTAATGCGCTCCGACGGCAGCACACCATGCCGTTGCCGGGGCGCAATATTTATAATCGACCGCCGTGGGGCACCGCAGATGGAAGAAAAGACTACAACGACCATTCTCGTCTCATTGCTCGTCCTCTCCGCGCTCCTTATTGCGTTCAACCAGTACCAGGTGAGCGCGCTCACCGGCATGGTGGATTCCGCGTCCGGCGGCGTCTCCAAGGGGAGGATATCCTTCGGCGGCGGAGGCACGGCCAGCCTCGACAAGGCGGACACGAGCCAGATCACCTCGACCGCGATGGCCATCAAGACGCTCTTCCCGGAACTGAGCCAGATCACGGACGAGAATGACGCCATCGCCATCATGATCCCCACGGGGACGCCGGAATACAGCGAGGCGCTGGGCGGCATCACCTTCGATGATCCCGTGGTCTCGATGGAATATCTCTCGAAATGGTACTATTCCCTCAAAGAGGAAGTCAAGCAGCAGCATCCGGACGTCTGGCAGCGCTACCTCGGCCTGGCAGCGAGACCAACCGGAATCAGCTGCGAGTACTGCTGCGGCGTCGGCCCGCAGGGCATCACCTCTGACGGGGAGCTGCGCTGCGGTTGCGCGCACAACCCTGCCGCCCAGGCAATCGCCCTCGGGCTCATGCTCAACACGGACTACAGCGATGCAGAAGTCCTGCGCGAAGTGATGAGGTGGAAGACTATATTCTTCCCCAAGAACATGGTGGCCCTGGCGATGGACGTCGCGGGCAAGGACGCGTCCCAGCTGCAGAGCCTGCCGGGAATGGTCGGAGGATGCTAACATGGAAAAACACGAGCATGAACATACTGAACATAAAAAAGAGCATGAGCATGCGGGAAGCGCTTCCCCGGCCAAGACGATGGACACCAAGACCATCGTCATGCTGGTGATGGTCGGGCTTCTCGTGCTGGTGTCGGCGGTGCAGGCCGTCGAGCTGATGGGCCTGAAAGACAAGCTGAGCGACGACTCCCTCAAGGTCTCGGGCGCAAGCGCGAAGGCAACCGTCGGCGCATCGTCCGGAGCGGGCAATTCGCTCTCTCAGAACATCAACAGCCTCCCGTCGATGGTAGGCGGCTGCTAGCACCATGAACAAGGCAGTCACCCTTCTCCTTTTGGGCGGAATATCCCTCCTTGTCTTGCTTTCCCTCATCAATGCAGGCATCATCCTCGGCCTTGATTCCAGGATGGACGCGAAGATCAGCCAGATCAAGGAGGCAAGCAGGCCGGCGAGCATCCAGCTCACCCTGATCCAGCCGGACTGCGACGGCTGCACGGACGCCTCCCCCCTCATCGAGAAAATAAAGCAGTCCAACATCAATCTCACCTCTGAGCAGGCCCTCTCGCCGCAGGACGCCTATTCCCTCATCGATGCCTATGGCATCAAGCGCCTTCCGGCCATCATCCTGGAGGGGGAAGTGGGCAAGATCTCCGCTCCCAACTTCGAGGCCAGGGGCAAAGGGCTGGTCTATGACCAGATAGCCCCCCCCTATTACGATCCCGCGTCAGGCACGGTCAGGGGCAGGGTCAACGCGCAGGTCATCGACGCGCCTTCCTCCTGCAAGCAGTGCCTGGACATGAAGACCATCGTCGACATCTTCACCCAGCAGGGCGTGTTCTTCGCCTCGGACGCGGAATTCAAGGCGGACGATCCCCAGGCGCAGAAGCTGATCAGGGACAACGGCATCGCCGTGCTCCCTGCGCTCATCTTCTCGGAAGATGCCGAGGCCTATCCCGACGTCCTTCAGGTCATGACCCAGGGCGGATTCAAGAAATCCGGAAATCTCTATGTCTACGAGAGCCACCTGCCGTACTACAACCTCTCGGACAAGAGGGTGTACGGCCTCGTGGAGCTCATCATGCTCACGGACAAGGGCTGCACCGCATGCTATGATGTCTCGCTCCACAAGCAGATCCTTGCCAACTTCGGCGTCGCGATATCCTCCGAGAAGACGGTGGACATCTCCTCTGCGGAAGGCCAGCAGCTCCTGCAGCAGCATGGCATCACTTCGGTCCCGACGATCATCCTGAAAGGAGATGCGGTGCTCTACCCCGGCTTCAGCGACGTGTGGGGAACCGTGGGCACGATTGGCAAGGACAACACCTTCGTCTTCCGCGACAATGGCGCGTTGGGCGCGGGATTCTCGTACAAGAACCTGACGAGCGGGGAAGTCATCACCGTGCCTGCTGAAAACCCGTCTGCCTGATGGGCCCGCCATTCCCTTTTTCGTTTTTTGCTTTCGCCTTTCATTGACAGGATTTCATCATCATGAAACTCAACAATATCTTTTCCGGTCTTGTCGTCATTGGCGCCGTCATCAGCGCGATTCTGCTCTTTGCGCCTTTTGCGGCAGCCCAGGATTCCGGGCTCCCCCCAGGCATCCAGAAGATACAGGCGGAGAACCAGAAATTCGCCACTGACTTCCTCGCCAAAGTGTCGTTCCTCATCGCTTTCCTGGCAGGGGTGACGACCATCCTGTCACCGTGCATCCTGCCCGTGCTGCCCGCATTCTTCGCCTACACGTTCAAGCAGCGGAGGCAGCTGACGAGGATGACCCTGCTCTTCTTCCTCGGCTTCACGCCCGTTTTCATCCTGCTCGGCATCGCGGCCACTGCAGTGGGGAAGTTCTTCACGGCATTCTTCCTGAACCTGGGGTTTTACATCTCCATCGCGGGATTCCTGCTCATCTTCCTCGGCATCCTCTACCTGTTCGGCGTGTCGTTCGCCTTCGGCCAGACGCGCTCGTCGGCAGGGAAGACTCCCTGGGACATCTTCGTCACCGGGGCGCTGTTCGGCTTCGGCTGGGTGCTGTGCGTGGGGCCCGTGCTCTCAGGGGTATTGCTCACGGCCAGCGTGTTCCACAACTACCTCACGGCAACCTTCCTCATGATCTCCTACTCCCTCGGCGTGTTCGTGCCCTTCTTCCTCATCGCGTTCTTCTACGACAAGTATAATCTTGGGGATTCCAGGTTCATGCGGGGCAGGACCTTCTCCTTTTCCCTCTTCGGCGAGCGCGTGGAGATGCACTCAACCAACCTCATCGCGGGGACGCTGCTGATCGCCACGGGCATCATCTTCATCTTCCTCAAGGGCACGGGATTCCTCAATGCCTCCAATCCCTTCGGGACGAAGGAGTATTTCTATTCCCTGCAGGACTGGTTCCTGGCCAACCATGCCATCATGAATGCCATCGGCTTGGCCATGCTTCTCCTTTTATTGGCAGGGCTGTGGTATTTTTTGAGAAAAAAGACATAAAGAGTATTGGCACTTTTTGGAACTGCCTAGCCACATTTTTTTCTACATCAAGCAGTGAAACTCCCCGGACTAACG
>DUHN01000005.1 GCA_013330825.1 Candidatus Woesearchaeota archaeon
GGTCCGTCCCGCAGGGCGCGTCCTCTCCCACTGCCGCACATCGCAGCACCGCTCACACATTGGCGCTACCCTGCTTTTCTACAAAGCTGCGGTGTCCATCCCCTTTTTTCAGGCACGCTTCCTGATCTTGTTGACCACAATCCACCAGATGATGGAATGGTTGAGGATGATGCGCCTGGGGACAGCCGCGAGCCAGATGGCGTCGAGGGCATAATGCGCCAGGAGCCCGATGAGGAACACCAGCGCAAGCGGATGGAAGAATGCGGCGATGACGGCCAGGGCGAGGAATTCGGCCGTGTGGGCGATGTGGAGGTTCCCGTCCTCGGTGTGGTAACCGGTCTTCTGCGACTCGACCATGTGATGCCGGTAGAATTTCCCGACATTGAAATTCCTCCGCGTCACGACCCATAGCAGAAAATGATCCGCGTCGATGAGCCAGCCGCTCAGGAACATCACCAGGGCGCCCCACCCGAAGAAGGGGGACAGCGCTGCAGCGAGAACCGCAGTGAAGATGAAATGGACGGAGGACCTCATGGGACTGCCATTATCTTCCCATTTATAAAAATAACGGCATCACGCTCCGACCAACAACATTTAAGTAGTCCGCCATCGCCAAAAATCCGATGGACTCCATCAAGGGAAGGATACCGGAGCAGCTCCACGCCATCCTGGGGAAGGAGGTCTCGGAACTGCGGCCGGCGCAGAGCAAGGCGGTGAAAGCCGGCCTGCTCGAGGGGAAGAGCCTGCTCGTCTGCACGCCGACGGCGTCCGGCAAGACCCTGATAGCGGAACTGGCGGCCATGAAGGCGGTGTTCGAGCGGAAGGGCAAGGCCGTCTACATCGTCCCCCTGAAGGCCCTTGCCGCGGAGAAATACCGCGACTTCACGAGAAGGTATGGCTCTGCTGCAAAAATAGCCCTTTCCATCGGTGACCTTGACTCCGCTGACCCCTACCTTGCCGAGTACGACATCATCATCACCACCTCAGAGAAGCTCGACTCCCTCTTGCGCCACCACGCGCCGTGGATCGCCGGCGTCTCCACGGTCATCATCGACGAGATCCATCTCCTCAACGACCCTGGCAGGGGCCCGACGCTGGAGATCCTCATCACCATCCTGAAGCGGCTGCTGAAAAACGTCCAGATCATCGGCCTCTCGGCGACCATCGGCAACCCGGAGGAGCTGGCGGAATGGCTCGACGCCAAGCTGGTGGAGGACGACTGGCGCCCGGTGAAGCTGAAGAAGGGGGTGTATCTGGACGGGAAGCTGGAGTTTTTTGAGTAACAATACTTGGATTGTAAAAGACATTCACCTCACAATATTTAATACCTCTGCAATCACTTCGTGATGTGGGCGCGATGCATCTACTCTAATGATTTTTACCCCAAGCTTTTCTTGTAGCAAGGATATGCCTTCTTCAAACGTGTCCCTTAAAAAATTGAGATCATTCGGGTTTTCATGCATATGCCCCCATTTTGCCCGGTCCTTTGCCCCAAATGATTTTTCTTTTTCTATTCTGGCCAATATTCTTTGGTAGGCTTGATCAGGACTAACATCGAGATAAATCAAAAGGTCCGCCAATCCGGCGCCATTCACCAGCCGTATGGTCCGGATCCTTTCATCAGAAGAAACGCGAATGTGGGGAAAATAAAAGTGGCTATACACAAAGGGATCGAGCAATGGGTCCCTCCCCATTAATACAACATCCGGATTATACTTGTGTAGGGCATATTGCTCAAGCAGGGTCCATACCCTCCCATAAAGAACATTCACCAATCCTACGAGAAGCTTGCTATCCCTCGTATCCG
The DNA here is from genome assembly GCA_013330825.1 of Candidatus Woesearchaeota archaeon. Classification (GTDB taxonomy): domain Archaea; phylum Nanobdellota; class Nanobdellia; order Woesearchaeales; family GW2011-AR4; genus GW2011-AR11; species GW2011-AR11 sp12027u. Next base: position 1,808 of record DUHN01000005.1, read on the forward strand.
CCCACTGATGGGCATCGTCAACAAGACCGTTAATTGTTTTCCCAAAATATTCTTTATTCCCACCCGGTAATTGGGCAAATGCGGGTCTATAAGGATGGATTATGGTTTTTCCTAAATACGACAATTGGGTGGAAATAACGTCAATAGTAGTACTTTTGCCGCACCCGTCAATTCCACTAAATGTGACCTTATACACCATCAATGGAAGGTTATTGGGAGAAGATTATATACTTTACCGTGGTAACAGAGGATTTCTATGCCAGCCCCAGATTCTCCATCACCGCATCGACGTCAAACGGCCGCAGGTCCTTGTAGTCCTGCCCGGTGCCGATGTAGAGGATGGGCTTCTTGGTGATGTAGGACACGGACACAGCCGCCCCGCCCTTCTCGTCCACGTCCGCCTTGGACAGGATGATGCCGTCGATGGACACCGCGTCGTTGAAGGTCTTGGCCTGCTCCACGCAGTCGTTGCCGGTGATGCTCTCCCCGACGAAAATCTTGAGGTCGGGCTTCGCCACGCGCATGATCTTCTTCATCTCGTTGACCAGGTCGGCATTGCTGTGCATCCTTCCGGCAGTATCTATCAGCACCACGTCAATGCCCTTTGCCTTGCCGTGCTTGATGGCGTCGAACGCCACCGCTGCCGGGTCTGCCCCGTAGTCATGCTTCACCACCCTGATGCCCAGCTTGTCCCCGTGCTGCGAAATCTGCTCGATGGAGGCCGCCCTGAAGGTGTCGGCTGCGGCCAGCACCACGCTGAAGCCTTTTTCCCCGAGGTACGAGGCGAGCTTCGCGATGGACGTCGTCTTGCCGCTGCCGTTGATGCCCACGAATGCGATGACGTACGGCTTCTCCCGCTTCTCCCGTATCCGCGACACGATGTCAAAGGCGCTTTCGAAGAGCCCCCTGATGGAATCCTTCAAAGAGACAATGACCGTTTCCTCCACCCTGCCGCGCCTGATGGGATGGTCGACAAGCGCCTCTTTCAGGTCGTGCTTGATCTTGTCGATGACCTCTACAGCCACGTTATTCTCCAGCAGTGCCATCTCCATCTCGGAGAACATGTCCTCGAACTGCTGCCCGGAGATTTTGGTGGTCATGATTTTCTCCCTGAGCGCGGAGAAGAACCCTTTTTCCCCCTCCACCTTCCCGGCAAGGGCGGGAATCCCTTCTTTTTTCCCCTCTTGCGGCGGCTCCGGCGCGGCTTTCNNTCCTGCTCAGGAGCGGGCTCGGGGGCTGTGGCGGGGGCCTCGGGTTCCTCCACCCCCGGAACGGCAAGTTCCTTATCTTCAATGGCAGGCTCGGCAACAGGAGCCTCTTTCTCTTCAGGAGCGGGCTCGGGCGTCTCCTCGACGACTGGTCCCGGCCCGGGAACGGCATAAGAAATCTCTTCCTTTTCAGCGGCAGGCTCTTCCTCAATGGGCTTCTCCGCAAGATCCTCTTTCTCGGGGATCGGCCCGGATTTTTCCTCCTCTTTCTTCCTGAATAGGGAAGTGACCGCGGAGAAAAAGCCCTTCTTCCCGTGCTTCTCTTCGGGAGGAGCTTCTTCTTTCTTCTCCGGCTCAGGAATCCTGGAGACCTCGACCTCCCCGGCCGTGCCCTCCTCCTCGATCTTCTTCGAGATGCCGGAGACGGCGCTCTTGATCTTCTCCTTGAGGAATTTGAACATAGCGGGTTTTTACCTTTGGTGTTGTCGTATTATCCTTGCCCGCTTCGCGGGAGGAAGCTACGCGCGGCCCCCATTATCCTGGGCCGCGCACCTATTCGGCGCCCTCAATGGGGCGCCGATGGAAGCGCGCCAGTTGCAGCATTGGATGGTGCGCCACCCTTTTTCCGCCGGAGGCGGCCATGATATGATGAAAAACGTGAGAGCAATCGTAAGGCAATCATTCAGCCGGCAGCAGTGATTGCAGCTGTCTTTGGAGCTGCACCGCCTTTCTGGAGAACCTCTCCACCTGCATGGCCATCTTCTCGCTGAGCTTCCGGGATTCCTCAAGCTGCTGCTCCATGAGCTTCTTCGCCGAGGCCGCGTCCTTCACCACGCACGTCCCCGCGCCCACGTTCATGAGGAAATTCTTGGTATCGATGATCTTGGCCTTGGCGAACACCCCTGAGCTGAGGGGGACGAACATCTCCGCCCCTTCTCCCGCCTTCCCGAATTCATCTAGGCTCTGCGTGGCCGCAGCCATCTCCATGATCTGCTGCTCCAGAAGCTCCTGCTGCTGCCTCAGCTGCTTCACGTGCTGGGTGAGGAGCTGCAGCTCCACGTACATCTCCTGGGCCTTCTGCTCGTTTTGCTCTGTCATGGCGATTGATGGATGAATGTCTTTTCGGGCAGCATCGGCTCGCTTTTGATTTCGCAATCAGAAGGGCGGGCCCCTCCCGGACGGCGCATCCCTTCCCGCCTCAATCTCCTAATCGTAAAATCGCCCGCGTATCGATGCTGCCCGCTGCTATCGTGCCAATCGATGAGATTTATTTCCGTTTCTTCCCGAGGCGCTTGTAGAGCTCGTCGTAGTATGTCCCGAGGGAGGTGCCTTCGTGCGTCCTCCTGATGTCTTCCGCCAGGATTTCCGCGATGGAGACCGTCCTAATCTTCCTGATCTTCTTGTGCGTCGGCAGGGGAATGGTGTTGGACAGCAGCACTTCCTCGATCATGGAATTGTCGAGCTTCTGTACCGCGTCCCCGGACAGCACGGCATGGGTGGCGAGGGCATACACCTTCAGCGCCCCGAATCTCTTCAGGATTTTCGCCGCTTCCGTGATGCTGCCGGCGGTGTCGATCATGTCATCGATGAGGAAGCAGGTCTTCCCCTTGACGTCTCCTATCACATGCTCCACCGCGGCCACGTTGTGGTTCTGCCGCCTCTTGTCCACGATCGCGATCGGCACCCCCAGTATCTGGGCAAGCGTCCGCGCGCGCGCGGCCCCTCCCGCATCAGGGGAGACAATGACCGCGTCCTTGGCCTTCTTGTCCATGACGTACTGGGCGAAGAACGGCAGCAGATCAAGGTTGTCGCTCGGGATGTCGAAGAAGCCCTGGACCTGCGGGACGTGCAGCTCGAAGAAGATGACGCGGTTGATGCCCGCCACCTGGATCATGTTCGCCACCAGCTTGGCCGTGATGGGCTCCCGGGACTTGGTCTTCTTGTCCTGCCGGGAATATCCGTAGTAGGGGACGATGGCCGTGATGCTTAATGGAGAGGACCTCTTGAGGGCATCCGCCAGGATGAGCAATTCCATGAGATTGTCATTGACGTCATTATGGGTGGGCTGGATGATGTAGACATCGCATCCCCTGACGCTCTCCAGGACGCGGACATAAATCTCCCCATCAGCGAACTTCTTGATGTCCACGGGAGTGAGGGGCAGCTTGAGGCAGCCTGCGATCTCCTTCGCCAACACTGGATGCGCGGTCCCGGAAATGAGCTTCAGTTGCGCGTCTTTCATGGTTTCCCCCCAACAGGACGAGCAGGGCATCATTTAAAAACATTTGTTTTGCCTTGATGATGGAAAACAGAAACCTTTAAATAGATGTTTACAAAATACATAAAATGTAAACATGGCAGAAGGCGTCATCGCGCGGGTTTCGAAGGACATCAAGAAGGATATTGAATTCTTCGCCAGGGAGGAGCAGACAGACAAGTCGCAGATAATCAGGGAACTGCTGGCGGTGGGAGTGAAGCAGAAGCGCCTTGGCTATGCGCTTGATGGCTATGGGAAGCACGAGCTCAGCCTGGGAAAGGCAGCGGAGATGGCCCGGCTGCCCCTTGCGGACTTCATGGAACAGGCGGCCAAAAAGGGGATACCCCTCACGTACTCCAAAAACGACCTGATGAGAGATTTCTCTGCTGCCGGCTAACATGCCCGTCATCGATGCCTCTGTGCTGATTGTGTCCGGAAAGTCCGGCAGGCTTGCCCTCCTGAAGGAGCTTTTTGGAAGCGTGACAGTCTCTAAGGAAGTGCGTGACGAAGCCCTCAGAAAGCCGGGAAGTGCCGAGGCCATCGCGCTGGAAAACGCAGTCAAAGAAAACTGGGTTGTTGTAAAAGGCACCTCCCCGCCCGATGGCACCCTGGGCAAAGGGGAATCAAGCTCTATCTCCCTCGCCATCCAGGAGAAGGACATTCTCATCATCGACGACCGCAAGGTGGCCTTTGTCGCCTCAACAATGGGGATGGAATGCAGGGGCACGCCCTATCTGCTCTTCCTTGGGCTGAAAAGGGGAATCATCAGGGACAGGAAGGAAACGATTGAACTCCTTGCTGTCTTTGTCGCGAATGGACTGTATCTTTCCAGTGATGTGATTGCGGAGTTTTATGCGCTTCTGGAAAGAATGTAGTGCCAGGATGATGCCATCATCTCCCCAAAAGTCTCCCAGTTCCTGATGGTGGCCTCCGCCTTGAGGGTTTTCTCGATGAACGCGTTGGGGAAGCTCACTTCCCCCTGAACGCCAGCGCGCACGAGTTGATGCAGTACCTCTTGCCCGTCTCCACCGGCCCGTCGTTGAACACGTGGCCCAGGTGGCTGCCGCACTTCCCGCAGATCACTTCCGTGCGGATCATCAGGTGGCTGAAGTCCTTCTTCAGCACAACGGCATCGCTCTTCGCCGCGTCGAAGAAAGACGGCCATCCTGTCCCGGAATCGAATTTCGTGCCGGAGGGGAACAAGGCAGCGCCGCAGCCGGCGCAGTGGTACATGCCGTCTTTCCCGTTCTTGACGTATTTTCCCGTGAACGGCGCCTCGGTGCCCCTCTCCCGCAGCACATGGTACTGCTCGGGGGAGAGCTTCCTCTTCCACTCATCCTCGCTCTTCGGCATGTCGGATTGTTTTCCCATGCTTCACTTTGCCATCACCCCTTCGGACACCATAGGCACGGGATACGGATACGGCTGCTCCCCCTCATAGGGCAGCTTCACCGTGGCGGCTTCCTTCATGTCTTCCAGGCCGTTCGCCTTGATGTACTTGCCGGAGACGGTGTACAGGATGTCGTCCATGTACAATGCCCTCCTCACCGCGCTTGGAGAGCCATACCATCCCCATTGCTGCTCGTCCCCTTCGGAATGCGTGACCTTTCCCTTTAGGGTGAAGCCGTCCTCCGGCGTCAGCCCAAGCACATACGCGCCCTGCCACACGTTCTGCCGGTAGTATCCGTAGCGCGGGTCATACTTCGCCTCGCCGCGGATTTCCCTGACCGGCAGCACCAGGAGGCTCTTCTCCTTGTCGAAGAGGAACGCCTTGTGGTCGTTCAATGCCTCGGAGTCGGTTCCTGCCTCCCCGATGCTGTACACCGCCTGGTTCTTGGGATTGGAGACGTCCGAAACATCGAATAATGCGATCTTGATGCCCTTCGTTGAGACGCCACCCCATTCATTCTCAGCAGTCTCCTTGCCCACGCCGATGATGTGGTCCCCGTCATACGGGTGCAGGTAATCCGAGAAGCCCGGCAGCTTCAGCTCGCCCAATATCCTGGGGTCGGTCCCGGACAGGTCAATCACGAAGAACGGGTCCACACGCTTGAAGGTCACCATGTACAGCCGGTCGCCGATGAAGCGCGTCGAGTAAATCCTCTCGTCAGGCGCAATCCTCTCCAATGAGCCGGCAAGGTCCATCTGGCCGTCGAGCACGTAGACGCTGTTGTACTGCACATAGTCGTCCGCCGCCCAGCTGTCGAACGTCGTCGCCACGCGCAGCCTGCCTTCATGCTCGTCCAGGGAGAACTGGTTGAGCAGATAGCCCTTGACCTCGCCCTTGGCGACGTACTCCAGGTCGCCGTCATCAATCGCGATTTTGTGGATGACCGTCTTGCGGCGCTCCTCGTCCTTCCTTACCTCATATTCCCGGATGGCCTTCTGCATGCGCTCCACAAAATCCTCCTTGCTGCCCTCGTCCATGGCGTTGTACATGTCCTCGAGCACCGAGGATATCCGGTCCCATTTCTCGTCCGCGTTCAGCGAGCCGTCACCCTTGATGCCATTGATACTGTCCCGCGCATCGGAAGGGAGCAGCGGCACGATGACGTCGTAGAACCTCTCCTCGTTGTACTGCTCGTAATACCGGTACGGGTAATTCTTCTGGTAGGCGATGTAGATCGCGTCCTCGGAGACATAGACCGTCGAGGCCCAGCCCATCATGAAGCTCTTGGCCTGCGGCTCCTCGGACTCGTCCTTGATGTTGAACGACATCACCGTATTGAAGTTGTAGTTGTCTTCCGGCTGGGGGAAGTAGAAGATGTCCGGCTGCACCGCGATAGAGGATGCCTCTTTCACGACCGGCACGTCTACCATGGTGGTATAGTACCTGACCCCGTCCTGCGCGATGAAATACACGTAATCGCCAATCATGCGCGCGGACAGGAAGTTGCCCGCGAGATTGTAGTCCTTGAGCAGCTTGGGATCCGAGCGGTCAGAGATGTCGTACAGCAGCGCGTGGACCCTCTGCTGGTACGCGGGCCTGGGAATGATGTCGTACTTCGCGATTGAAGGGACCTCCTCCCCCCTGTTCACGAACGCCACGAGATGGTCGCCGTTCACGAAGAGCTGCTGGGAATAGCCGTCGATCTTCGTCTCGGAGACGATGCCGGCATCCTCTGCCGGGAACGCATCGACGATGACGAGTTTGTTGCCGGAGATGGCATAGATGTACTTGCCGTCGTTCTTGACGAAATCTGCCTCATCCACCCCCTCCACCTGGACATTGGTCCGGGAATAGCCGGCAGCGCCTGCGCCGGACGCGCTGGAACTCGCCGCAGCATCCGCTGATTTGGCCATGGGGGGAGCAGCCATGGCGGTCTCCATCATGATTCCGCCGCTCCTGCCGATGCCGCCGTACGAGGCGGCGGATCCTGCGCCGGAATTCTCCTTGAGGAAGTCAAGTATCTCCTGCCGCGAGGAGAATTTCTTCATGTCATCCCCTTCGCTGAATGTCGAGACGGGGGTGGTGACCTGCTTCTGCCCGGTCTGGGGCGTGCAGGCCGCCAGCATCACGATGGCTGCCAATAAGGCGATGGATACAGTCAGTGTCTTTTTCATGGTCTCATTCCTCTTGTGCGTTGTTGATGTGGTGGTTTATAGTTGTTTTCCTGAATGTCATGACGAGAGCGTTCCCCTGAAGACCTCCTCTTCCTCGAAGAGGACGGTGAATACCGCTTTCTCGCTCACCTGCACGGCGGCAGAGACCTGCTGCGGCTCGCCGAGCATCTGGATGCACACCTGCGCGGTGCTCGCGTCATGGACGTCGAAGATGACCTGCTCGGGATAGCTTTCCATGACTTGCGCCGTGATCTGCCAGTCCACGCACGGCGTGGATCTCCCGAGCGTGCCGGCAAGCGTCGCGTTGCCGCCGGCATAGCTCAGCGTCAGGTCCCCTGCCCTGGTGTGGATGAGTGTCTTGTTTTCTGACGAGGAATCCGGGAGGGATCCGGTGTTGCCGGCTTTTTGTCCCGATGTGACTTCGATTTTGACGGTGCCGAGGATTGGCTGACCCATCGTGCAAAGCCCCGAAGCATCGCAGGAGTCTCTCATCGGACCGTAAAGGCGCGCCGTGTAGGTGCCGGGGGAAGCGTATAGGTGGGTTATCTGGCATGTTGATGTCAAGCAATTGCCATCGGGGATTTCAATGGTCTGCGTTTTTGATCTGTCACCGAAATCAATAGTGGCCATTGAGAAGCCGCCGCGTGCGGCAAAGGTAACCTCAAGCGGAGAATCCCCGGACGTTTGCGATGCAGAGAATGCTGCATCAGTTGCGCAGGATGATAGCACTACTGCCAGTCCGAAAATCACAACGGTCAGGATAATTGCCCTTTTCATCGTCCCATCCCCTGTTCTGGCAAGTTTTTGTCGATTGGTGTTTTCTTCATTCCTTTGGTTTCTTTATGATGAAAGATGCCTTTTTATAAATACCTGGCGATGGCTTCGAAATGGGTTGAAGTTATTCCCTTTTCATGAGGAATGTGTGAATCAGTAGCGCTGCCAGCGACCCGATGAAAAACCACAGGGCCACCTCGAAGCTCCCCCAGGAAAGGGCATGCGCCGGAGCCTGCCCTGCCGCGCTGTACATGGCGTCTGCCGTCTTGAGCATCGCCGATTCCATCACGACAGGCTGCATCATGGCTGCTTCCTGCGGGGGAAGGGAGACATAGTCAGCCACCAGCTGCGCGACCAAAGCAGCGCCGCCGGCGATGAAGGTGATGGGCAGTATCCTCCTCAGCTTGCCCCTGATGCCCGTGACCTCCCTTGGGGTGATGATGATGTACTTGTTCGCGAGCTTGTAGTGCAGCACTTCCTTGCCCTTCGTGCTGTAGTGGAATTCCTCCGCGGAGACCAGCCCCGCATCCACCAGCTGCCTCAGGTTGTAGTGCACCGTCGAGAGAGGGATCCCGAGCTTCTGCGCAACCCCCGATTCCGTGGCGTCCTTATCGGACAGCACGTCGAGGATCTTCCTGCACGACTCGTTGGACACGGCGTTCGCCACCTTCTTCGTGGCCTTGTCCTCCAGCGAGAGCATGAGGAACTTCTTGTCTGCCATATCGGGCATTCCGGTGATTGGTTTATAAATACTTTTGGATAGGTTTGAATAGGGTTGAAGTGATGAACAAAAACCACTGGACAGTGGACAACCACGTGGATACACTATATAAACCGATTTTATTTCCCTATGCAGATGATGTTGGTGGTGGACAATTACAAGACCTTCATAGGGAAAGAAGGCAACCGTTTTGTACTTTTAACGGAAGAGCAGAAGCAGGAGCATTCTGCTGATCAGGTCAGGCAGATTGTCGTCGTCAATGCGTCCGCCATCTCCTTTGGAGCGATAAAGCTGGCAATGGAGAGCAACGTGGATATCGTACACCTTGGCAGGCGGGGCCATCCCCACGCCCGCGTCTATCCCTGCACTCTTGGCGGCACGACGCTCACTAGGAGAAGGCAGCTGGAAGCGTATTATGCGGAGGAAGGCACATATCTGGCCAAGCAGTTTATCATGGCCAAGATACGCAACCAGGCAGCTCTCTTAAGATCGCTTGGAAAATCCCGGGGCAATCATTCTCTTCTCTTCTCGGCTAAGGCAATAGGAAAGGGCACCAATGACGTTGATGCACTGAAAGGCACTATTGATGAAATTCGCCCGAAGCTTCTCGGAATGGAGGGCAATGCAAGCAGCGTCTATTTTGGGGCCCTTGCAGGAATTCTTCCATTTAGCGGCAGGGACAGGAATTCAAAAGATCCGGTCAATATCCTTCTCAACTATGGCTACGGAATGCTCTATGGGGAAATCGAGCGTGCGTGCGTCATCGCGGGCCTTGACCCCTATCTCGGGTTTATGCACACGGACAGGTATGGCAAGCCTTCCATGACGCTGGACTTGATAGAGGAATTCCGGCAGCCCATTGTGGATCGCACCCTGGTTACTCTTTTTGCGCAGAAGCAGATTGAAGATGCCGATTTTGAGGCACATGGGGACTCCCGCCTCTTGAGCAGGCAGGGGAGGGAAAAAATCATCAAGGCAGTCCTTGAGCGCCTGAGCCAGAAAGTCCAGCATAATGGGAAGCAAATGGGCTTCAAGGAGATTGTCGTCGAGCAGGCGCGCAACGTCACCCGGTTTCTCCTTGACAGAAAGCAGGAATACCGGGGATTCACGAGCAGGTGGTGAGCATGATCTACTGGGTGATTTACGACATCAGCGCAAACGGGGCGCGCAGCAGGGTGGCTTCCGCGTGCAAGAACTACGGATTCAAGCGCATCCAGAAGAGCGCGTTTCTGGGCAACATCACCAAAAACAAGGCGGACATGCTCGCCATCCAGTGCAGGGACATGGTGAAGGAGGAAGGCGACTGCGTCTTCATCATCCCGGCGTGCGANNTACTGCTACTGCCCGCGCATTGTCTATTACGTGCACGTGCTGAAGCTGGCGCAGGCGACGACCACAAAGGAACTGAAGGGAAGGGAGAAGTACGATGACTTCAAGCGGAAATCCAGGCGGAACAAGATTGTACGACGTGACTCTTGAGTCAAAGAAGCACGGCCTCATCACCAAGGCGGACTGCATCCTCTTTGACAGGGAGAAGGGCGAGGCATACCCCGTTCAGCATAAGTACAGCTTCAGGCCGAAGATTCTCTATCACACTTACATCTCCCAACTGATGATGGAGGCGATCATTATCGAGGAGCAATTCAATCTTTCTGTTCCCCATGGATTTATCGTATTTGAAAGGTCAAAGGAGACAGTGACTGTTGATTTGGGGGACAAGCAGAAAGTTTTATATGTCGTGGGGCAGATAAGGGGAATTATTGGGGGAGAAAAGTTCCCGCCGCCGACGGAATGGAAAAAGCGGTGCGTGGACTGCTGCTATAACAAGCTGTGTTGGGGGTAAGATGGCTAAGAATACTATTACAAAAACTCTGAAACTGAGAATAGTTCGACCATATAATTCTGCTGAAGTAGAGAAGATAGTAGCTGATGAGAAAAACAATAGGGAGAAAATCGCCTTAGAAAAAAATAAGGATAAGGTTAAAGAGGCCTGTAGCAAGCATCTCAAAGTTGCCGCCTATTGCACGACGCAAGTAGAAAGAAATGCATGCCTTTTCTGCAAAGCAAGAAAATTAGACGATAAGTTCTACCAAAAGCTGAGGGGACAATTTCCTGATGCTGTATTTTGGCAAGAGATTTCTGAGATATTCAGGCAATTGCAGAAGCAAGCTGCTGAAATATATAATCAAAGTCTCATCGAACTATATTACGAGATTTTTATAAAGGGAAAAGGAATTGCAAATGCTTCATCAGTTGAGCATTATCTCAGTGATGTTTGTTATACAAGAGCTGCCGAATTATTCAAAAATGCTGCGATAGCAAGCGGTTTAAGATCAAAGATAAAGAGCAATTTCAGGCTCAAGGAATTAAAAAATATGAAATCAGGGCTTCCGACTACAAAATCAGACAACTTCCCCATTCCTCTTGTCAAGCAGAAAGGAGGGCAATATACCGGCTTTGAGATTTCAAATCATAATTCTGATTTCATCATAAAAATTCCGTTTGGCAGATGGCAAGTGAAAAAAGAGATTGATAAATACAGGCCTTGGGAAAAGTTTGATTTTGAACAAGTGCAGAAGTCTCCTAAACCCATCTCTCTCTTGCTGTCCACGCAGAGAAGAAAAAGAAACAAAGGGTGGTCCAAAGATGAGGGTACTGAGGCAGAAATAAAGAAAGTGATGAATGGAGATTACCAAACAAGCTATATTGAGGTAAAAAGAGGATCGAAAATTGGGGAGAAGAGTGCTTGGATGCTTAATCTTTCTATCGATGTCCCCAAGATCGACAAGGGAGTTGATCCGTCCATTATAGGCGGAATCGATGTCGGCGTGAAAAGCCCGCTTGTGTGCGCTATCAACAATGCTTTCAGTCGTTACTCTATCTCGGACAATGACCTCTTTCATTTCAACAAAAAAATGTTCGCCAGAAGGAGGATATTGCTTAAGAAGAATAGGCATAAAAGAGCAGGACATGGTGCTAAAAATAAACTTAAGCCTATCACCATATTAACTGAAAAAAGCGAGAGATTTAGGAAGAAACTAATCGAGAGGTGGGCGTGCGAGATTGCAGATTTTTTCATCAAAAATAAGGTTGGAACTGTCCAAATGGAAAATTTGGAGTCCATGAAGAGAAAAGAAGACAGCTACTTCAACATCAGATTGAGAGGTTTTTGGCCTTATGCAGAAATGCAAAATAAAATAGAATTTAAGCTCAAACAGTATGGTATAGAAATAAGAAAAGTAGCGCCTAACAATACCTCTAAAACGTGCTCCAAATGTGGTCACCTTAATAACTATTTTAATTTTGAATACAGAAAAAAGAACAAATTTCCTCATTTCAAGTGTGAAAAGTGCAATTTCAAGGAAAATGCGGATTATAACGCCGCTTTAAATATTTCCAATCCAAAACTAAAATCAACAAAGGAAGAACCATAGATATTTATACTTTATTATCCTTCATTGACAAAAATGAGAATGTTATCCCAGATAACATTTGATGTACACAGATTCACACTTCACTGATAAAGTGGAGAACCGCTTCACCAAAAGCTGTCCCTTAGGGGATTAGAACTTGAGTGAAGGTGGGCTGCTTGCATCAGCCTAATGTCGAGAAGTGCTTTCTTCGGAAAGTAACCCTCGAAACAAATTCATTTTTCCTCTCCAATTCTGCACAAAAAAAGGTGAGTCCTTATAAACCGGCGTGCAGAACGCCGGCTCACCTTTTTTCTTCATTCGATTTTATGCTTAAAAGCCGTAAAAACGCGGAATTCGGCGCCGTTGCAGAACCCGAATAGACGA
>DUHN01000041.1 GCA_013330825.1 Candidatus Woesearchaeota archaeon
TTATCCCGCGGGACTATTAAAAAAAGAAAAAATTCCTTTCGTGGAAAACTGGCTGAAAACTAATGCTTCTTTTTCAGCGCATTAAGGTAATGTTCATTGACTTTTTCCCAGTTAATGACATTCCAAATGGCGACGAGGTATTCATTTCTCCTCGACTGATAGAGTAGATAATAACTATGTTCCCATACATCAATTCCAATCAACGGAACCTTTCCCTCACTCAGGGGAGAATCCTGGTTCGCGGTGGACATCACTTCCAGCTTGCCGTCCCTTGCCATCACCAGCCACGCCCAGCCGGAGCCGAAGCGGTTCATCGCGGCGGTTGAAAGCTGTTCCTTGAATTTATCAAGGCTGCCAAAGGCCTTGGCGATGGCATCGACAGCCTCGCCTTTCGGCTCGGCTTCCTTCTTCAGGATATGCCAGAAAAAAGTGTGGTTCGCGTGGCCGCCGCCGTGGTTTCGCACTGCGGTCCTGATGTCTTCGGGGACGTTGTTGAGATTGGCGAGAAGCTCCTCGACCTTCTTGTTCTGCAATTCAGGATGCTTCTCCAGGGCTGCGTTGAGCTTGTCCACGTACGCCTGGTGGTGCTTGCCATGGTGGATCTCCATGGTCTTCTGGTCGATGTACGGCTCCAGCGCGTCGCTGGGATATGGCAGAGGTTCCAGTGTGTGCTTCATGATACCACCCTTTTCGTTGATGATATTGCAAGGGAGAGAAACTTTAAAATGATTTCTATCCTAAAGGCATTGGGCGGAAGCGCACGGTCGATTACTGCGAATCATCATGGCATTCCTGGAACTGGAGAAGTTATCAACTTAGGTCTCCAAAGCAGCCTGCCAGAGCCGGTTTTTCCCGTGTCTCCGGTTGGCTTCATCAGATACACTTCATCAAATCCGGACAGGGTCACCCCATGCGCTTTCCTCGGGTCCTTGCGGACCGAATCAATAAGTGCTTCCAAAGAGTCAAAGACCCACGGATCGGCTCCCGCATCTCCATTACCTGTGCTTACGGCAGAATCTGAATTTGGGGATGTTGATTTTTTTAAATATCTCCCATACAAAGTGAAAACAGCAGCATAATCCGTCTCCCTGAGATATTTGCGGTCCACCAACTCCTGTAATTGAACCGGTGCATATCTGAAGCCATGAATTGGGCCAATCACCGTGAAAAATTCCTTTATATGTAGGCGTCCCCGGAGTATTTCAGACTCGTATCTGGTTTCTGCCTTGGCGCCCGGCTCTTGTTTTGCCATCAGTTTCGCAGGAAGGGTGGCCGCAACCAGAAGTCCGGCATTTGCGGTCAACACTTCATACGTGTACAGCCCGTTTTCCATTCTTCTGGGCACGAGAAGGGGGTTTCCAACTATGCTATAAACAGGCAATGGATTTGGTTGAGGCCCCCACATGATGCATTTGGGAATGAAGAATGGGTTAAATATCTTGCCCCAACGAGCCGGAAATGCCCAACATTTAAATAACGACAATCCTCCTCTGCCCGGATGAAAGACATTATCAGGAAGTACGCGCTGCTCAACGCCGTGCAGCATGACGGCACGGCCAGCCAGGGCGCGGTGATGGGCAAGGCCATCGCCGAGAAGCCGGAGCTGAAAGGGGACATGGGGGCGCTGGCAAAGGAAATCGCTTCTGTCCTCAAGGAGGTCAACGCCCTTTCCCCCGAGGACCAGAAAAAAGAGATGGAGAAGCTCGGCCCGATAGAGAAGCCGGAGAAGAAGCAGCGCGAGGGGCTTCCGGACCTGCCGAATGTCAAAGGAAAGGTCGTCATGCGCTTCGCCCCCAATCCGAACGGGCCGCTGCACATCGGCCACGTGCGGCAGGCCATCCTCAATGACGAATACGTGAAGCGCTACGGCGGCGAGTTCATCCTGCGCTTTGATGACACCGATCCCAAGACAGAAGGCAAGCAGCCGATGAAGGAGGCATATGACTGGATGGAGCGGGACCTGGAATGGCTCGGCATCGTCATCGGAAAGGTATCTGCTGCCTCCTCAAGATTGGAAATCTACTATGCCCATTTCGGGAAACTGCTGGAGATGGGCAAGGCGTATGTCTGCACATGCGATGCTGAGCGCTGGCGGAAGATGAAGGAGCGCAAGGAGGCATGCCCCCATCGCGAAGAGCAGCCTGCCGCCCAGGAAGAGCGCTGGAGGAAGATGCTTGGCGATTGCGAAGAGGGCAAAGCGGTTGCCCGCATCAAGACGGACATTTGCCATCCCGACCCTGCCGCGAGGGACTGGGCCGCGTTCCGCATCATCGCCAGGCCGAACCACGCGAAGACGGGAAACACATACCGGGTGTGGCCCCTGCTGGACTTCGCCTCGGCCATCGACGACCATGAGTTCGGCACCACCCACATCATCAGGGGCGTCGACCTGAACATCAGCGAGGTGCGGCAGCGCTTCCTCTACGGCTACTTCTCCTGGGAATACCCCTCGGCGATCACGACGGGCAAGTTCTCGGTCAAGGATACCCTGATGAGCAAGTCCAAGATATTCGCGGGCATCTCCACGGGAGACTTCACCGGCTGGGACGATCCCCGCTTGGCGACCATCATGGCGCTGCGCAGGAGAGGCTTCAACGCCCGGGCCATACGGAACCTTATCCTGGAAGTCGGCATCAATGCGGCGAACATCGAGATCGACATGGTGGCCTTGGAGGCGCACAACCGGAAGCTCATCGACAGCAAGGCCAGCAGGTATTTCTTCGTCGAGGATCCGCACAAGGTGGCGGTGAAGGGAGCGCCTTCCCAGACCGTGGAGCTGAAGCTGCATCCCGATGACGCCGGCAGGGGGAAGCGGGCGCACAAGACCGGGGAGGAGTTTTTCATCTCCGGGAAAGACCATGATATGCTGAAGAAGGGCAAGCTCTACCGGCTCATGGACTGCCTGAACTTCGTGTGGGAGGGGAAGGATGCGTCGTTCCATTCCCTTGCGCACGACGAGTACAGGAAAGGCGGCGAGAAGATCATGCACTGGCTGCCCGTTGGCGAGCATCTTGCCGACGCCGAGGTGATGATGCCGGACAGGAGCGCGGCGAAGGGGGTGGCCGAGCAGATGGCCGGGGGCCTCAACGTCGGAGATGTCATCCAGTTCGAGCGCTTCGGGTTCTGCAGGCTGGACGCGAAGGAAGGGAAACTATTAAAATTCTGGTACACTCACAAGTAAAATGGCAACATCACTCATCGTCCACGTGCAGGTGAAGGAAGCGGCGACCCAGGCCGGCATGCCGAACGTCTCGGCCGATTTCTATACCGAGCTGGAGAGCAGGGTGAAGAAGCTCATCGGGGAGGCGTGCGCCAGGGCGAAGAGGAACAACCGCACCACGGTGATGGGCAAGGACGTGTAAGGGCATCATCCCTTCTTTTTTCCCTTCTGCCCCCTCTTCTTCACGATGGCGATTATCGAGTCAATGAGCCTGTCGAGGGGCAGCGTCGTGGTGTCCACGATGTCCGTGTAGAGCTTCCTGTCCGTGTAGTCGACGTCGTAATAGTGCTTGTAGCGCTTCCGCTCGCTCTCCTCGCGCCTCTCCATGTTGGCGAGGGTCTCCTCGAACGTCTCGGTGCGCTCGTCGCTCCGCTGCGCGCGGAGGATGCGCTCGGCCCTGGTCCTGGGGTCCGCCTCCAGGAAGATGCGGGCGTCTGCCCGGGGGATGAAGAACGCCGCCAGCCGGCCGTCAATGACAAAATCATGCTCCGTCTCCCCCAGCTTTGCGAGGCGGCCGTCCAGCTCCTTGTCGATGGACTGGTCTTTTTCAGCCAGCTTGTTGAGCTCGAGGAGGGGGATGCTCCTCTCCGCGGCCATCTGCCGCATGACATCACCCACAGAATAATGCTTCAGCCCGAGCTTGAGGGAGAGCTGCCTCGCGATGGTGCTCTTGCCAGAGCCTGCCTTGCCGGAGAGGGTGATTATCATGGATGTTGTGGTGTGCTGAAGTTTAAAAACGTTGTTGCGCTGGAGGGAGGATGAAATTGTTGAAAAGCGCATCATCGCCGCCTCCAGCGGAGAAGGTTTCGCGCGGCCCCCCATGCTGCATGGGCCGCGCATTAATCGGTGCGCCCGCACTGGGGCGCACTAATGGATGCGCCGCGCAGGGGCAATGGACGCGGCGCGTAACTATCCCCGCGAAGCGGGCAAGGGCAAAGATGGCCAGGCACGTGCCCATATATCGCGGAGGAGCGAAGCGTTTATAAGACTCCAAGCATTACCCTACCCATGGAGCCCGTCATGCCGGAGCGGAGGAGGCCAAATTTCACGTTCCAGTTCATCATTCTCGGCATTTTCCTCGCCATCACGCTTTCCCGGATCTATGTCGACTGGCTGTGGTTCGGCTCCCTCGGCTACCTTGCCGTGTACAAGACCATGCTGTTCACCAAGATCCTGGTGGGCGCCGCCATCGCCGCCCTGTTCTTCCTTTTCCTTGGGGGCAACGTGTGGATCGCGGACAGGAGGGCCAAGCTGGCGAAGGCCGCGCCGTACTACAGCATCGCCGCCGGCATCTCGGTAATCGCGGGCTTCATCGGCAGCGCGTTCTGGTTCGTGGTGCCGCGGTTCGCGGAGGCCGCGCCGTTCGGCTTCGTCGAGCCCTTGTTCAAGAGGGACCCGTCGTTCTACATGATGGCGCTGCCGTTCTACCAGGCCCTCATCATCACCGTGTCGCTTGCCGTCCTCGCCGCGCTCGGGCTGACGCTGGCCGCCTACTTCTTCTCCCAGAAGCCGAAGAAAGCCGCGCGTCCGGCAGAGCAGCCTCCCGAGGGGGCGGAGCAGCGCATCACCCAGTTCACCGTCGGCCTGCCGCAGAAGGGCAGGGACCATCTCGCCGTGCTCTTCGGCGTGCTGCTCCTCGCGGCAGGGGCGTTCTTCTGGATACGCAGGTATTCCCTGCTCTTCTCGCACCGCGGCGCGGTGTACGGGGCGGGATTCACCGACGTGCATGTCGCTCTCCCGCTGTACGCCATCCTGACGCTCCTCGCGCTCGCGGCCGCTGGCGTCGTGATGGCCTACCCATGGCACAAACGCGGCAAGCTCCTCCTCTCCGCAAGCTTCCTCGTGTTCGGCGTGTTCTTCGGCGGCATGCTGGTCTCCGGGCTGGTGCAGGCGCTCTACGTCGAGCCGAATGAGTTCAACCTCGAGCAGCAGTATATCCAGGAGAACATCAAGCACACGCTCTATGCGTACGGCCTGACGGATGTCTCCGTCAAGGACTTCCCTGTCACCTATAACCTCTCGGCGAAGGACATCGCCGCGAACAAGCAGATGATCGACAACATCCGGCTGTGGGACTGGAGGCCCCTATTGACCACGTACCAGCAGCTCCAGCTCTTCCGCACCTACTATGACTTCGTCGACGTGGACATCGACCGGTACACCATCAACGGCAGGATGACCCAGCTCATGACCTCGCCGAGAGAGCTTGACCAGCAGCAGCTCGACGCGAAGGCGAAGACGTGGATCAACGAGAAGCTGGCGTACACCCACGGCTATGGGGTGGTGACGTCGCCGGTCAACAAGATCTCCAAGGAGGGGCTTCCCGACCTCTTCGTGCAGGACATCCCCCCCAAGAGCGGGTTCGCGGAGCTTGCCATCAGCGAGCCGCGCATCTATTTCGGCGAGAAGACGGACAGCTTCATCATCACCGACACCAAGGCGAACGAGTTCGACTATCCGCTGGGCAACGACAACGTCTTCACGACCTACAACGGGAGCGACGGCATCCTGCTCAACGGTCTGGCGAGGAAGCTCGCGTTCTCCATCAACCTGGGATCGCTCAACCTCATGATCTCAAGCGCGCTGACGCCGGACAGCACGGTGCTCATCAGGAGGAACGTCGTGCAGCGCGTGAAGACCCTCGCGCCGTTCCTGCAGTACGACAGCGACCCGTACATCGTCATCGCCAATGGCAGGCTGTACTGGATCATCGACGCCTATTCCAGCTCGAACCGGTTCCCGTACAGCGAGAGCACGTATGGCGTCAATTACATCAGGAACGCGGTCAAGGTGGTGGTGGACGCGTACAATGGCGACACCTCCTTCTACATCGTGGACAAGGGCGACCCCCTGACCCAGAGCTATGCGTCCATCTTCCCGACGCTGTTCAGGAGCTTCGATGACATGCCGGACGCGCTGAAGCAGCATATCCGCTACCCCGAGGAGCTGTTCAGGATACAGAACGGGATGTACGGCGTCTATCACATGAAGGATCCGCAGGTCTTCTACAACAAGGAGGATGTCTGGCAGACGCCGAATGAGATCTATGACCGCGAGCAGGTCGAGATGGAGCCTTACTATATCATCCTCAAGCTGCCGGAAGAGAAGAAGGAAGGATTCTTCCTCATCCGTCCCCTGATTCCCCGTGGAAAGGACAACATGATCGCGTGGATGGCCGCTTCCTCCGATCCGGACAGATACGGCACGCTGGAAGTGTTCAAGCTCAGCAAGCAGGAACTGACGTACGGGCCGATGCAGATAGAGGCCAGGATCAACCAGGACACGGACATCTCGCAGCTCTTCACCCTGTGGGGGCAGCAGGGATCGCAGGTCATCAGGGGCAACATGATCGTCATCCCCATCGAGCACAGCTTCCTCTACATCGAGCCGGTGTACCTCAAGGCGTCCGCCGGCGGGGCGCTGCCGCAGCTCAAGCGGGTTGTCGTCGCGTATGAGGACAAATTGACCATGCAGCCGACGCTGGATGAAGCATTGCAGGTGCTGTTCGGGGCATCCACCGGCAAGCCACAGGAGCAGGAAGAAGAGAGCATGCTGTCAGGGACCATCGGGGAGCGCTTCGCGCAGGCTTCCCGATTGTACGATGAGGCCCAGGCAGCGCTGCAACAGGGGGATTTTGCCACCTACGCGCAGAAGATCGAGGAGCTGGGCAGAATTCTGGAATCGTAGCCCGGTACAAATCCAAAACTATATAAATCTCCGGGAGAAAGAAATGATTTCATAAAGACTGGAGGGGCGATTTACTAGTTCTCATGCCGCGGAAGACTCTCATCATCCCGAAGGCGCCGCTCGCGAGGCTCATGGAGCATGCGGGGGCGCAGCGCGTGGGCAAGGATGCGTGCGAGGAGCTGAGCGGGTTCCTCATCGATTACGCCCTTGCCGTTGCGAAGAAAGCGTCCGAGATCGCGCAGCATGCCGGCAGGAAGACCGTCAATGCGGGCGACGTGAAGCTGGCGGCTAAGTGATTCTCAACCAACGCGCGCTGTGGGGGCGCGCCAAGAATCCGCGAAGCACCATCATCGGCAGGTTCTGTTGCGCTAAAGGGTGGTTTATAAGTCGGTTATTCACGGATAAATGTATCACCTCCCGACAACGCACCACTACCCATCGGCATTAGTTTTATAAACAAAACGTATCACCATTTCCTTCAAGGGCAGGTGGTTCAATCCGGTAGAACACCCCGTTGGCTTCGGGGAGGCTGGGGGTTCAAATCCCCCCCTGTCCACCTTATTTTCTTGTAGGGGCGTATTGCGAGAATGGCACGATGTTTACCGGGCTGAGCTTGATGTACACTTCGTAGTTGAGCCCTCCTTTCTCCGCGGCGAATGTGCCTTCTCCCTTGAAGTGCTGGGGGATGTAGATTGTCTGCCCTTTCATGTTCTTAAAGACGTCGGACCTGAGCGTGCGCGGATAACCTTCAACAGGGTGGAAACAGACACCGTCCAAAGAGCTTTGCGCCCCCAGTTTCAGCAATTCTTTCCTGGAGAGGACACGGTACACGGGCCTGTCCACGGTTTTCGACAGTTTGGTGTTGGCCTTGCCTCTCTTCGCAAGGCGCTCTTGGGTTGTGCGATACGCATTCGTCTCAAGGCGGATGATGAAGTTTCTGGGGTCCATGATGTACACTATCTGCTCCATCCCCATCATCGTTGCACGGGAGAGGTCCCGAATCATGTCTTGCGGGAGAGTCTCCCGTTCATGCGCAGGGACGTCAATCTTGTCAGGCGCTCCCATATGGAGATAGAGAGGTGCAATAGCCATCCTAACTCCTATGTTTTCCGGGCCTGTGTTTTCAATCTCCCTGATGGTGACGTCTCCAGAGAAGAGAATGTTCTTTGCAGGATATTTGGACCCTTTTGCCGTATCGCTGTGCGCCAAAGACCGCCGCTTTTTTTCCCATCTGAGCGATGTGGTGCGGAATGTGGCTCCTTCCTGATAATCAAGAAACACGACCGATTCATCATCTTCGATGGCAGTCAGGGGAAAAGGGGTGATAAAAAAACGGCCATGCTGTTGGGAGAGCCCCATATAGCCTCCGAGGGCATCGCAAAAGGCGGCCTTGTCTCCTTTGAACCGGCTGAATATTTCTGTGGATGAGAACGGCAGCTCAAAGAGGGAAGAATCGCGCACAAGGTGCTCAAGATAACGAGGGGGATTCTCCAGCCCAAGGTCCATTTCAAAGGTGTGCAGGGGGGTGCGCCTATGCTCAAAGTCCTTGAGCTTGTCCACCAGTCCGTCGAAGTAGTCTCCCATGCCAAAAGGGATACCGGAAGTGTTTATAAATTTGCCCCTTTTAAGTAGTTATATCCTACCCAGGTGTTCTCTTCCAGGCAATCAACAGGTTTATATCGTTTCCGTTGCCCCTCCGGCGAATGAGGCTGCTCTATTCCTCGGACCTGCACGGCAACAGGAAGGCGTATGGGGCGCTTCTTGAGCGGGCGTCCCGCGACGATGTGGATGCGCTGGTGCTGGGCGGGGACCTGTGCCCGCGGGGAGGCTCTACTCTTGGTGAGTGGATCGCTGCCCAGAGGGAGTTCCTGGAGAGCTTTCTCGTGCCATTGTTTTCCCCGTTCAAGAAAAAATATCCCGCCAAGAACATTTTTGCCATCATGGGAAACGATGACTTCAGGAAGAATGCCGATGTGCTTGAGAAGGCGGAGAAGGAAGGCGTCCTGCACTTCATCCACAAGAAAAAGGCGGAGCTGGGGGGCGGGTTTTTTATCGCCGGCTACGGCTTCGTCAACACCACCCCTTTCCGGCTGAAGGACTGGGAGAAGAAAGACCTTGAGGGGGCGAAGATGCCGCCGCAGCTCTCTTCTGAAACGGTGCGGAGCGTCCCCGAGGAGAAGGGCACGATTGCGGAAGACATGGAAGACATTGCGGCGCTTTCTGACCCGCGGAAGACCGTCTACGCCATCCATGCGCCGCCGTTCAACACCAACCTCGATATTGCCTCTTCAGGCCAGCACGTCGGGAGCGTTGCGATACGGGATTTCATCGAGAAGCATTCCCCCCTGGCGACGCTGCACGGCCACATCCACGAGTCTCCAGAGATGTCGGGGTCGTGGATGGACGTCCTCGGGACGACAGTCTGCGTCAATGTGGGCAGCGCGTATCCGAGACCCATCTTACCCTGCTGCGCCATTGATACGGAAAGCATCACTACACTCTCCTATGAGGAAGTCCTTTTATGATAGCGCTGATATCGGACACCCACGAGAACGAGGAGGCCATCAAGAAAGCCGTTGCCGCCATCAAGGCGCGCGAGCCGGAGTTCACCATCCACCTGGGGGACATCATCTCTCCCCCAATGCTGGAGCATTTCAAGGGACTGAAGATGAGAATTGTTTTCGGCAATAATGACGGGGAGCGGGTTGGGCTTGCACAGAAGGCAACATCGCTCGGCTTTGAGGAGCCGAAGGAAGAGCTGGAAATGGTGCACAAGGGCAGGAAGCTGTATGCGTACCACGGCACGGACAAGGATAGGCTGGACCAGCGCATCTTCTATGGCGGCTATGAATTATGTCCTGACCGGCCACACGCATGCCAAGAGGGATGAGAAGGTGAAGCAGACCCGGGTGATCAACCCAGGGGCATTGTTCCGGTGCACTCCTTACACGATCGCGTTCCTTGACGTCGAGAAAGACGGCGTTGAGTTTGTCGAGATACCAAGATGATCAATGATGAGGTGAGCACCATGGACAACTGCATCTTCTGCAAGATCGTCGCCGGGCAGATCCCGTCCGCCAAGGTCTATGAGGACCATGAGACGTTCGCGTTCCTGGACATCGCTCCCGCGAACAAGGGGCACTGCCTGGTGGTGCCGAAGAAGCATATGGCAACCGTCGAGGAGGCCGCTCCAGAGGCGCTGGCCGCGATGATGAGGGCGGCGAAGAAGGTCGCGCGGGCAATTTCTTCGGCGCAGGGCAACACCGCGTACAACATCGTGGTGAACAACGGCAGGGAGGCCGGGCAGATCGTGTTCCACCTGCACCTCCATGTCATCCCGCGCTATGCCGATGACGAGCTGGTGATCGACTGGGAGCGGGCCAAGCGCCGGGCGAAATACGCTTCCGGAGAGATAGAGCAGGTGCGGCTCGCGATTGGGAAGTTCTTGTAGCAACGTTTATAAAACAAGTTTTTGTCCCCGGTGGTGAGGCAGTGTAGCTCAGTGGTTAGAGCGCGTCGCTCATACCGCAGCGGTCCTTTTTGATCGGCTGCGCCGGAAACGACGAGGTCGCGAGTTCAATTCTCGCCACTGCCACTTTAGTTCTCAATTTGCCCAATGGAGAATATCATTGCCCGCTTGGCGGGAGAATCTAGGCGCGCCCTCCAGAGCTGCACCGGGCGCGCATGCATTGGTGCGCCCACATTGGGACGCACTACGATTGCGCCGCGCAAGGGACAATGGGCGCGGCGCCTAGAATTCCCGCCCGCAGGGCGGCCATGATGAAGGTTTATAAAATCGGTAAAAACCCATAGGTATATGCGGAGGTGCGTCAGGATTAAAAATCCACTGACCTCCGCTCATGCTCATTCGCGGAGGTGCCGGAGCGGTCAAACGGGGTAGGCTTAGGACCTACTGGCTTAGTGCCTACGCAGGTTCGAATCCTGTCCTCCGCATTGTTTTTCTTTTGGTCGGGCTTTTCTTTGCCTGACCGCAGGGAAGGAGAAAGAAAAGGCCGTTCGTGATCCTGTCCTCCGCATTTTCCTTTTTGGCTTTGAAGGGTTTTTCTTCTATGCCTTTTTCACCACTCCGCGATGGATAAAATAGAAAGATTTATAAAGAGGAAATGGCAGAGGAACCATATGAGACTGGAGACTACGGTGAGGAATCTGGCCCTGGCAGGGACTGCTGCGCTGGGCATAGGGCTGGGCAGTGCGAATGCTGCGGAGTATAATCCCCACGGGTACCCTGTCCCTTCAGTTGGGTCGTTAAGACCCTATCAGACCGTCATGTATGATGTAAATAAGATAATCCCTGGAAAGGAAACCAAAATCCAAAGATACCATCTCCCTTCCGGGGGAAAAGTAGCCGTGTTGAGTGTTGATGATAAAATCTTCGCCTATTCCATAAAAGAGCCTAATCAAAACAGGTGGTATGCTATTCGTGACCGTGATGGATCTGGCAATTTCACTGAGAAGTTCTCACATGGCGAACCTTTTGACGTCCCCTCTTGGCTTGTTAATAGGAAGCTCAGCCGGAAATAAGAGGTAATTTTTTATACCTATAGATTAATGACATTTTGATGAGATTCGCATCATTGGCTCGTACCTTCATTGCCTGTGCTATTGTTCTGTATGCAATTGTGGGTTCTCTGATAGTTTTTGCAGAGATAACTCCTGAAGAAGCAGGTGGAGAAGCAGCGGATAGTAGCGCCACCGGCAGCGGCCTCACCCAGCAGCAGGAACGGGAGATGCAGGCGGCGGTGGAAGGTGGAGTGCTGCCTGCGTGGGTCAATGATGACCCAAAATATATGCAAATGTTTGTTGACAGGCTCAACAAGCGATATGGTTCCCGCCTTACTATTGAAAAGGTGCATCAGTTTCCAGATAATACACAAGTAAAATCCAGAGTAAACAGAGACGGTACTCAAGTAAAATACCTCGAGCTGGGGGACAGACCCCCCGGCATGCATTGGAAGGAAGCGAAAGCCAAGGGATATCTCATCACGCTTGAGCAAAACAAAAGAGCAAATATACGCGGGACAGCAGACGGTGGGATAGAAGTGGAATATCCAGACGATGGCAATACTTGGTTTGGGGGGGATAATATTGAAATTGATGGCTCCATCCCCGGAGGGATGAAAGCAGTATTCGCCTCTCAAGCAAGGACCGGCAACGGCCTGCTCACCGTCACCAACGGCGAGGACCTGGAAGTGTACTACGACCGCGTCAAGGTGGGGAAGGCGGACACGGTGGAGTACAGCTGCGTGCGGTTCTTTGACGTCGTGAACGCGGACTTCACCGCATCGCCGTCAGAGGTGAGGATGTCCACGTCCTCGCTGGCGCCGGTCAAGATCACGGACTGCGCGAACAGGCAATTGTTCTTCACCTCCTACGGCGAGGGCAGCTTCATCACCATCGCGGGGGATGGCATCACCATCGCCAACGGCGGACTGAACTGCACGGAGAGGGGCAAGGTGGACACCATGGAGGCCAACGAGAGCGCGGTCATCAACCTGGGGGCGTCGTGCTTCGAGTGCCTGCTCATCCAGCCCATCGGGAGCTACTATTACTATGACGACCGGGCGAGGGAGAAGGACTTCGCGGTGCGGATACCGAAGGACGGGAAGAAGGGATACAGGTTCTGCCTAAGGAAGCTGCCGCTGCAAGCGTTCAAAACCTATGACGGATTGGGGGATCTGGTGGACAAGAGGGTGGAACTGAAGGGCAAGGCGCAGTACAAGAAATACCCGCTGAAGTACGGCAAGGCGGCTGACATCCTGA
>DUHN01000058.1 GCA_013330825.1 Candidatus Woesearchaeota archaeon
CGTTAGTCCGGGGAGTTTCACTCGAACAAAAAACAAATTTCACGAAGTATAACCTTCAACCAGAATCACCCAACCAAGCACTGCCCATGAGGAACTCCCTTGACGACCAGCACATTTTCCTTCTCGATGGCACCGAGGCGCAGCCCGAGAGCGATGGCTTCTGTGCCGCTGAAGACGGCGATGTAGCATGACCTGACGTGCTTCCCGATGAGGTCTTCTCCTGCTTCCTCTCCATTGTAGAATGCCGATGAGAAGTCGAGCTGTTTGCTGCCGTCTTCGAAGACCTTACCGAGCAAGTCGCTGTCCGTCACGCAGACGAGCTTCCTGCTGTCCGCTGTCTTGTGGAGCTTGAGGATCAATGCCATCTTGAGTGGAGCACAGCCCGGTTTTGGTCATTATCACCGGTGGCGTGCGGCGAACCGGGGGCTGCCCCCTGCGGGGTGGCGAGCAGGGCTTTTGACGAGCGTAGCGAGGAAAAAGACCGTCGCACCGCCATTTTCCGATGACTCTGGTTCATTTTAAGATGGGACAACAAACGTGAACGGTTAAACGGAAAAGAACAATGCTAAATCTTGGCCTTCACGATATGGCGGGCCCCGCAGGCGGAGCACTTGATGTAGAGGAGCTGGCCTTCCTTCTCGAGCTTGGAGTCCGGCTTGCCGCACTCGGGGCAGAACACGAACTCGTTCGCGTACTGGGCGATCTTCTCGTTGATGCGGGAAGCTGGCATCTTGGTGCCGATGATGACCGAGCCAGACCTCTTCAGTTCGCCGGGCGCGGCGAGCTCGCGGAGGATGTACTTGAGGATGTGGGAAGGCTCCCGCCTCAGGGTGGAGGCGATCTGCATGAAATTGCTGATGACCGTGCGGCTGCCCTGGAGGTGGCCCTTCACTTTCGGGAGGGCGAAGCGCTCCTTCTCGAACACGGACTCCGGCAGGGATTTCCTGACGCCCTCCAGCATCGTTTTGTAGTCGTCCATCGCCCTGAAGGAGCGGAGCATCGTATATAAAAGTAACCTTTTTATATTCCATCAGGAAGAAATGCGCATGGTTCTCGAAGGACTGCTCAACCCGCTCAAGGCGGAGAAAAGCCCATGGGAGATGTTCTTCATCGGATTCGCGTATTCCAGCGTCGCGATCCTGCTCTCGCTCTGGATATTCAGGGACCAGGCGAGCATGGTGATGGTGCTGCTGATCGTGATGGCGGCCATCCCGGTCATGTACAGCGTGATCAAGCTTGAGGAGAGCAAGGACATGGAGGCCTCCCAGGAATCGAAACTGCTGAAGGAGCATAACAAGGCCATCTCCTTCCTCATGTACCTGTTCCTCGGCATCATGGTCTCGAGCCTGTTCTGGTACGTGGTGCTGCCCGCGGACACGGTCTCGGTGCTGTTCCAGAAGCAGTCCGCGACGCTGCAGGCGGTCAACGGCAACCCAGCAACCGGCAACGCCGTCAGCCAGCTCGCGGCCTTCTCCCTGGTGTTCCTCAACAACGTCAAGGTGCTGGCATTCGCCATCCTCTTCGCGCTCGTCTACGGCGCAGGCGCGATCTTCATCCTCACGTGGAACGCGACGGTGATCGGCACCGCGATAGGGAATTTCGTGCGGACGAACATCGACCATTACGTCACCACGATCGGCATCGTCGGCGAGAACTCCTACTTCCACATCGTCTCCATCGGGCTGCTGAGGTACGCGCTGCACGGCATCCCGGAGATCGCGGCCTATTTCTACGGCGCACTGGCCGGCGGCATCCTGTCGGTGGCGATCATCCGCAAGCACTACCGGACGCCGCATTTCCGCACGGTCATGATGGACTTCTCGGAGCTCGTGATGATCGCGATTGCGTTCCTGCTCGCGGCGGCGTTTTTGGAAGTCTATGTGACGCCCGTGCTGTTCTGATTACAGAAAGCTGGCCACCCTGCTGACGAACGCAGGAATCATGCTTTCCGTCGTTGAGCGGAACACGATCATGCTGTTCCCTGACCGATACTCCCCCACAGCGGCATTATACTCTGCCATCGTTTCTTCGACAACACCCCTGATGGAGGGATTTGCCCCTGCCAACTCCCTCGTCGCGCCGAGCAACAGGAGGATGTCTTTGTGCCTCTTGTTCATTCTTGTCTCACGGTTCGGGACCATGGTCAGCACATCCTCGGCGAAATTCTTCCAGACAGCGGTGACATAGCCCCTGCCGTGCACCTTCCCATAATGCGACCGCAGGAACCCGTCATCAGGAAAAAACTTCCCGGTCAGGAAATAGCCATCAAGCCACGAATCATCAAAAGGAAGGTTGTTGAGGTCGTAAGGATCTGAGCATATGGAGTCCCGCGCCCCGGAAAAATCACATGCAAGGGATTTGCCCGCAAATTGCGCAGGCAAGAACCGCTCGACAGCCCATCTGTCTCCATGGACCATGCTTGCCGGCGCTGCCCGAAATAGGGAGTAGTCTATATCCGCCGCATTGGCAGGATCATACATCACAGAACCGAAGACAACGAGCTTATTGCCTCTCTGGAAAAAACCCTCCAGCCCCATTATTCGAGCACCTTCACCCTGCCCGGGCCGACCTCGAAGATGTCGCCGCTCCTGAGGAGGCTGCTGACGAGCGCCTCGCAGCCCTCCGCCACCCTGGCCTCGACGATGTCCTGCACGTCCACCCCATCGCCGGCATCATGCTGCCTGATGAACGCGCAGATTTTCTGGCCGGGAGAATCCCGGGGGGGTTCCGCTTCAGGATCGGCAGCATCATTCCCTGCCTCCTTCTTGCCGCCATTCCCGGCTCCGGCGGCGGGCTGCCCCGCCGATGCAGGCGCGCTCATCACCCCCCGCTTTGAAATCTCTCCCAGATGCACCCTGAGCCAGCCAGCGTCCACTTTCCTGACGGCCTCTGGCAGCACATACCTCTCCGAGCCGAACTCGCGCGGCTTGCCGATGACAAGAACGATGTCCCCGATGCCAGNNGGGCGATGCCAACGGACAGCAGCCCCCTGTCCTCGAAGACGCGCAGCGCAATCGTCTCCGAGCCGTCATCGAGCACCAGCGAGAGGTTATCGTCCGCTTTCTGCACGACCGTGCCCACGAGGCACAGGCGGGAAATGCGCTCCCCTGCCTGCAGGTAGCTCGGCGCCATGCCACCCTCTCTCACGAACGGCAATGCCCGGACTTCAGAAATGCGCAGCCTGACGGCCGTCGCCCGCTTCCTCACTTCTTCCCCCATGATATGATGAAAACGTTGCTTGACTTATAATCATTACCGCTGTTATCCCCAACGATAACCATAACCTGTTATAGCTTGCTGATGAACCCGCGCCTGGGCTCGAAGATGTCCCCGGTGCGGCGGAGCTTCTCGATCGCTTCCTCGACCTTCTCGCTGTCCAGGCCCCTGGTGCGGGCCTCCTGCACGACGTCCTCTATCGAGATGGTCTTGCCGGACCTCGCCTCGAGGTCATTCAGGATCTCCTTGACGATCAGGATGTTGTTCCTCTGGGAGGCGCCGACACCGGTGGCGATGCGGTCGATGTCAATCTTGCCGGTCTCCTTGTCCAGGCCCACCTGCAGCAGGCAGTATTCCAGGAGCTCAATGGCCTTCTTCGCGTCCCGTTTCAACACGACATCGGACAGGCGCATGCGCGCAGACGCTTCAGCCAGCCTCACGAGAGCCTCGAGCTGTCGCGGGGAGATGGGGATGGTCTGCACCCCTCCTCCTTCCGAGCCGGACATGCGCATCTTGAGGTAGAAGGACTTGATCTCTTCTATGGCTTCCGGCGTGAGGTGGGGATGCACGAACTGCCGCGCATATGCGATATACTTCTTGAGCATGTCCGTGGGGATCTCAGGCTTCTTGGAATCAGGATTCTGGTGGAGCCCGAGGATGTGTGTCGCCAGCTTCTCGTCCTTTACACCATCGGGCAAGTCCTTGATGGGAAATATCAGATCGAAGCGGTTGATGAGCGTCGGAGGCAGGTCAATCTGGTTGGCGATGATGTCGAACGGGTCGAAACGGCCAAACTTCGGGTTTGCTGCCGCGAGGACGGTGGCGCGTGCAATGAGGGTTGCCTGCACGTTCGCCTTGCTCACGCTCACGGTCTGCTGTTCAAGTGCCTCGTGCATGGCCGCCCTGTCCTCGACGCCCATCTTGTCGAGCTCGTCGATACAGCAAATCCCGTCGCTCGCCAGGACGAGAGCCCCCGCTTCCAGCGCCCAGCCCTTGAGGAACTCGTCCCTCACAACGGACGCCGTAAGGCCGGCCCCGGAGGCGCCCTTGCCGGACACGTAGCGCGATTTCGGGGCGATGGTCGCCACCCTCTTGAGCAGCTGCGATTTTCCGGCGCCCGGGTCGCCGACCAGCAGGATGTGCATGTCCCCCCTGCTCACCACCTTGTCGTTACGCACTTTCCGCACGCCGCCCATCATCTGCAGCATGAGCGACTCCTTGATCTTCTCATAGCCATAGATGGACGGGGCCATGGACGCGATGATCTTCTCATAGCCGCGCGGGTCCTCGGCAATGTCCTTGATGACCGCGATATCCTCATCCGTGAGCTCGACCTCGTAGAAGCTTTCCTGGGAGGACTCCACATAGTTGGCGTCGATATGGAGGTCAAATCTCGTCAGCTTCGCCCCGGTGCGGGAGATGATGGGCACCTCCTTCACAATGCCGTTGATGATCACCTTGGAACCCGGAGATGTCTTTCTCTCGCTGAGCGGGGAGACGAGGTCATTCTTGAGAAGCACGTTGATGCGCTTGGGCTGGTCGCCGCCCTCGAGGACTTCGGGAGACTCCTCCACCACGATGCCCTGCGCGTCCACCAACTCGTTGCTCAGCATCAGGAATTTCCCTTTCCGGCCGCAGCCGCACTTGGAAGGCTCGCGGAAGGTGGTGTCCAGCTGGAGCACGTTGATGACGTTGCCGCAGGCCGGGCACTCGAACTTGGACGCGGTCACCTGCGGGCGGACATCGGATTTCTGCCGCACCACCCCCTCGATGACGATCATCTTGTTGAGGTGCGCGCTCCTGATGTTGCGGATCATGAAGCTCTGCGAGGGAGGGAGCTGGGAGAAGCGGACCCTGATCACCAGGGGGGAGCCGTTCTCCACGCCAAGGTCGAACTGCTGCACCGCGAGCTCAGCCGCTTTTATGACTTCCTCGGGATTGTCGAGGAGGTCGGTCGCGAGGTCCGGGTCGAACTTCGACAGCTCGGGGAACGCGATGGCCAGCAGCTTGTCTCCCTTGCGCACGTTCTTCAGGAGCTCGGAGTAGTACGATGCCTCAATCAGCTCCTTGAACTTCCGGATGTGCTCCAGCGCGTTGTACTGCGGCTGCGCCCGCGGGCTGTACTCCAGTCCGGTTTCCTCCGTTTCCATAGGTTTCCCTACTTCGTGTTTTTCTTCCATGTTATAAAAGATGCCCGGACAAGTCCAGTGGCTTGTGGCCTTATGCCTTGACCTTCTTCAGGTTGTCGATGAGCTTGTCCAATGCCTGCCGCACTTCGGTCTCATTCTTCGTTCCGGTGCAGACGATCTTGCCGTTGCTGAACAGCAGGAAGGTGGCCTTCTCGTAGCCGGCCTTGCCGCCGAGCTTGTACACCAGNNTCAATCTTCGGCTTGACGGTGATCTTGACGTTGATCTTCTCGAGGCTCTTGATGATCTTCCTGATGCTCTCCTCGACCTTGTCCATGGACTTCGCGCCCGTGCACACGACCTTGCCGGAGCTGAAGATCAATGCCGAGGTCTTGGGTTCCTTGATGCGGATGACCAGGCCCGGGAACTGCTCGGGGTTGTACTCGGTATTGGAGAGCGTCGCGGCCATCTTCTCGAGCGGAATCGCGTGCTCAAGGGACGTAGAAACGACAATATTGACGACTTGGATGTCCTTCTTCTCGACTTTCTGCACCTTGACAACTTTCTTCGCCATAGAACGTTCCTCCATGCAACTGATGCAATGCTCAAACACACCCCCGTGTGCCTTAAAAAGCAGTCTAATCGGCACTCATTTATAAATACTTTCATTTTTAAATGCGATAATCCGCATAGGCAGTTCTCAGACGGCAAAGCCCCATCGTTTCCGGTGGAACGGATGATATGGTCTTTCATAGTCTCATTTTACCACCCTGCTGCGCCCATTGAGCATGACTTTATGCCGGCCATAATAATTTTCTATATTGTAAATTTTAATTTAATCACATTTCCCATGCGGCAAAACTCAAATAATACCTAAAAAAATCACTTATTGGCCTGCTCCTTGGACTCATAGCCGCAGATGATGCAGAACCCCTTCACCATGCTCTTGGTCTTGCAGTTCGGGCAGTCTTCCTGCCGCTTCGCCTTCGCCCGAGGGGTATCAGGCGTCGAGACTGGCTTCGCCGCACTCGGCTCCTTTTCGGCCTGCGCCTTGAGCTTCTTGGCTATGGCATCAAGATTGGACATGAGAACCTCCTCTGCACACACCATTTTCCCTGCCCTTTATTATTTTTTCTCTGACGACCCGTCCCGTTGCCCAGCCCAACAACTATTAAATAACCTCCCCCTTTCTTTTATCCCGTGGACATCGCCATCCCTGACAACAATGAAGCGGAATTCTTCTCCGTGGCGAAACGCCTCGGCACTTCAGAATTGAGATTCCTTTATCCTTCAGCCTCCCTCGCCGCACAGAAGAAGCACGAGCATCCGGATTGGAATGTCGGCGTGCTCTCAAGCCAGCCGAACGAGATACGGAAGGCGAAGCACCGCGAACTGTTCTCGGCGACGTCAAGCAACGAAATCGCCGTCCTTGAATCCTCCCCTGACATCATCTTCGGCGTCGAGCGGATCCCTCCCAAGGACGGGCTGCACGCCCGACATTCCGGGCTGAACCATGTCCTGTGCGCGCTCGTGGCACGGAAAGGCACTGCGCTGGGGCTCTCCTTCAATCTGCTGCTCAATGCCCCGCCACCAACGCGGCAGGTCCTCATCGGAAGGATGCGGCAGAACGCGCTCCTTGCGCGGAAGAACAAGCTCACTGCTCTGCCCCTCAGCTGCGCGCATTCCCCTTTTGAGCTGCGGAGCAGGGAAGACCTCCAGGCGTGGCTATGTTCTCTCTGAAGGATGGCGCATCAGGCGCGCCCAGAAAGCGCACCCCCTGATTTTCCCCTTTAAAACAATACACGCGCATACGTGCTCAAGAGCCGTAGGTGGCGTAGAACCCCACCACTTTCCCGCACTCCTCGCTGATGTTCCCCCTGAACAAGGCGCAGAACTCCATGGCCTCGTCGGTGGAATGATAGTAGGACACCATGTCCATGGCCGCCCCGATTATGCAGTATTCCTGCTCCTCCCCTTTCTTTCCCAGCAGGCAAAGGCGCTTTGCCCACGATGGATGGCCGTAGTTGTACCCCGAAGCCTCCCTGCCGAGGCTCTGGAAACAGGTAGTCCTGAATTCAGGCTCAATACCCCTGCACAGCGCGAACACCTTCCCGAAATCGCCGCCCGTGCCCCGGAGCATCCACGATGCCTGCATGAGATAGCATGCATACTTGTATTCCGCATCCACGGCATCGCAGGGATAGAGCAGGTCATCTTCCTTCAGGTAGTCCGTCTGGTGGTACTTCCCGGTGGAGATGATGTTCTCCATGAACACGCCGCCGTAGCAGGACTCCCGCTCCCACCAGCCACCCAATGCCCTGCACGCCTCGAGGGAAATAAACAGCTCGTTGCCATTGACGTACATGACGCCATGCCCCAGCCCGTGCACGCAATTATAGTAATTGAACGAATAATTCTCAACAGCGCCGATGCCGCTGCACACCGTCGTGATGCTGCCCAGCCCTGTGCTCCCCATTTCATAGAGCAGCCCTTCCATGACGCCGTGATAATACCCCGACCAGCAGAACGAGTCTCCGTCAGCGAATGCCGCAGAGAGGTTGCTTTTGCCGTCCCAGACCGCAGCCCTTCCGATGGCGTGCATGATCTGGTGGCAGCCTTCCTTTACCGCTCTTTTCCTCCCATAATCACCCTTGACGGCATCGATGGCTGCCCCGGCACCCCCTTCCTTGACCATGGATGCATAGGCATATTCCATCTCCGCGGCGGAAGGGCCGTTTTCAGCCATATATGCCCAATAGCCGAGGCAGGCGAGTAGCAGCAGGACAACAGGGATAATCACGTATAGAATAATCTTTTTCATCCCACTACCTTTTTTCATGACAATCCGCCCTCTGCCCCGCTTCCGCATAGGTGATGATGCACCTCCTGTGCAGCACGCGTTCCCCCGCGATGCTCTCCGCGTCCTAATGGACAACGCTTAGGAAAGGCTGAGGTCGAGATTGCTTCTAGGAAAGAAAGAGGCTCAAGAAGGATATGCCTCCCTATCCCTTCGCATCACGAATCACGGCCACGACCCTTCCAACGAGATAGCCTGTCATGAGAAGGATGAAGAAGAGGGCAAACGGCCCGCCCATTCCCAGCCCCATGCCCTTCATCGCTCCGCTGAGGCGATAGCCAATGATGATATGCACAGCATAGATCCACAGGATTCCCCTGCTCATGACGCCAAGGAAACCAGAAGGGCTGATGACAACATCCAACTTGCGAAGGGAGAACAGGGCAAAGATAAAAGCGGATACAATCCCCAGCACCGTCCACACCGGCGGCAGGAAGATGAGGGGGCCCCATGCATTGGTGGGGTCTCCCCCTACGAAGAACACCCCGGACACCATAAACACTGCGCAGAGGAATGCGCTGCCAAGAATGAGGGCACCGCGCCGCTTTTTGGGAAGGTTCTCATACAGATATGCGGCAATCGCCCCCCCTCCCAGCAGAATGAACCAGGGAAAGAATGGCCAATACTGCGTGCCACTCTCATTGCCGACAAGAATGATGATCCCATAGGAGTCGCTCGCCGCTCCCCACAGGCCTCTCAACAGCGGCGTCGCAATTGCGACAAGCGCCGTCGCCGCGATTGTGGCCGGGAAGGGGAAGAACGAGAGCGCGCCAAGGACGGCAAATCCAACCGCGAAGAATTGCAGCACATCCCACGCCATCCATTCCTGCCCGCCCCA
This sequence comes from Candidatus Woesearchaeota archaeon, assembly GCA_013330825.1. GTDB lineage: Archaea > Nanobdellota > Nanobdellia > Woesearchaeales > GW2011-AR4 > GW2011-AR11 > GW2011-AR11 sp12027u. The sequence continues at coordinate 9,039 of DUHN01000058.1, forward strand.
CGCAAGCAGATTGACTGCATAGCCCAACACAAACAGGGATCCGCAGCGCCACAGCAAAAAACCAAGGCTTTCCCTGCCCTGTCCAGCCTTCGCCCTTTTCATGAAGTAATGATAGAACGTGAAGCCCGCCGCCACCGGGATGAGGAACACCAATACCCCAACGACCTTCAGGAAAAAAATGGATTCGATAAAATCACGGGAAGGATTCGTCGTGCCATAATCCCTTTCTACATACCACCACACAAACGAGTGCAGCAGGATCATTGCTATGACACCCACCCCCTTTATCGCGTCGATCTCAGGGAATCTCCTTGCTTTCATGTTTCCTCGGCCTCCTGATAGGGCTCGTCAGCAACTCCCCTGTAGAAATAATTGTTCTGCATATACGTGTGGATGATGGGGTTCTCGTCCGTGGTCACCTGCACCGGCGCATCAGCAAGATAGCGGTCGATAAAAGGGGGAAGGTCGAACATCGACACATGCGACTCATTATCATACCATTTTCCCCCGACATCGCCGGTCCTCACGACCCTGGGATCACCAGATTTCCCCGCGATGATATACCCAAACGAACTCTGCAATGAGCCCGAAACCACATACGGATATGTCTGCGGGAACACCGATTTGATGGTCTTGTACTCAGACGCAAACCCCTCGATATAATGGTACGGAGGAGTGAACTGGGTCACCACCACGCCACCTTCCTTCAGCACCCTCCTTACCTCCCGGTAAAATTCCTGCGAATAGAGGGGCGCAAGCGCCAACTTCGTCGGATCGGGAAGGTCGATGATTATGATATCATACGAGCCGTCCTTTGCATTCCTGAGGAATTGCCGTCCGTCCCCGATATGCCTCTTCACCCTCGGATCGTCCAGGGAGCCCCGGTGAACCCCGGGCAAATACTCTTTTGAGACCCTGACCACCTCCTCATCCAAATCAACCTGCTCGATGGTGCTGATGTTGAACTTAAGGATCTGATAAAGCGCTCCGCCATCCCCCCCGCCGATGAGAAGCACGCGTTCAGGATGGGAGACGGCAGCAATGGCCGGCATCACCAGATATTCGTGGTACTCCAATGACCCCCTTTCAGATGTTTGGAAATACCCATCAAGCAACAGTTGCCTGCCATAGAACGGAGATTCAAGGACGACGATGTACTGATAGGGGCTTTGGACCGAAAAAAGAGGGGTGGTGTAATAGACCGAATAATACGCGGACCCCACCCCGTAAAAGGAATCCATGAAGTGCAGCTTCCATTCCTGAAGCGTTGCCGTCGAATGCGCCAGCACCACGATTCCCGCGGCAACTGCCGCCACTGCCGGCCAAAAGAGCTTCCACCTCCTGATGAGGCGCGTCGCGAGAACGAGGGTCATCACATTGAGCAATGCGCCAAAATACATCGCCCCATGAAACCCCAGCACCGGTATGAGGACAGTTCCTGCGATCAATGACCCCAAGACCCCGCCCAGCGTATCAGAGAAATAGACAAACCCGGCGCTTTGGGCATTGCCCTTCTTCTCCAAGGCCCCAATGGCGATGGGGATCTCCATGCCCATGAGCACCGTAGGGATGAACAGCGCGGCCAAGATGACAAGGAAGACGACCTGCGTTCCCATGCCGGAAGAGACAAACAGGGAAAGGAAAGAGAGGAAGGAAAATCCAAAAAGCGCAACACCCGCTTCAATCCCCATGAGCGCGTAGGCAAGGCCGTTCTTCGTCCCCATCAGCCTCTTTGCCACAAACCCGCCGAAAAGCGCGCCAAAGGCGAGCCCGCACAAAAAGGCCGCAAGGACGAGGGAGAGCGAAATCTCCGTTGCGCCAACCACGGTGGTAACGACGGAAATAAGGACGACTTCGTACAGCAGGCTTGCAAGGCCCGTTGAGAACATCAAAAAGAAGATGATTAACTTATCATGGGCAAGGATTTTTCCCATCAGTACCTCATCCCAGCAGCCTTCTTCACGCTTCCCCCGAAGTTCCTGGATAAGATCAGGAGCATCTTCTTGGAATTTATCCTCCTGTGGCAGCTGAACACATCAAAAAACAATTTCCTTTCTTCCGGCCACGTATGAACCACCATATGGGATTCGGCAAGGATGAAGCAGAAGGTTATGCCATCAGGCTTGCTGAATTTGTAATGATGCTCGCTCACTACCCTGAAGCCGGCTTCCCCGCAGACGGATTTTCCCATACTTCTAACTGCGCCAACAGACGACAAATCCACCCCTTTTCCCACTTGGATATACCCTACAAGATGGCTTCCTTCCATCAAGTCTGTCACATTCAAAACCTTTAAATACCTTACCATTTAATTTGACATCAAAAAAAGAGGAACGAATGCGGCATCTTAACACTATAATGCGGTCCTTCTTACTCTTCACCCTGCTCTCTCCTTTGCTCCTCCCCCTTATCGTTTCAGGAGGAGGAGGGCCCCCGCCCCCGCCCCCGCCCCCGTGCCCGACCAGGTCAGCAGGATGCTATGATTCTTCGGACAATAAGGGAGATGCAGGAACGCTGACGGCAGAGACCTTCGGCTTTTATATCTCCGAGACCGCGTACAAGCCAGGCAGCTGCTCTGCCTCGGCGGCAAAAACCATCGCGGACGCGCAAATCCTGAACCCCGATGATCATATCGCAGCATGCGGCTGCATCGCCGGTGCAGACTTTGATACGCAGGTGGAAGCGCCGAAGCGATGCTGCGGAGACGACAAGTCCGACTGCGGCATGGTCTCCAAGGGATCGCTCTGCTCCATTGACGCGAACTCCAGGGACGGCATCTGGAAGCAGGCCTCCGCCACGGGAGATATCGTCCACGTCGGCTGCCAGAACACGGAATACGTCACGGACGGCACGAGCTGGATTCCCTGCACCTCGACGGAATTCAAGCGCACGATAGGAGGGCACGAGTATCTCTGCACGGGATCGAGCTCCATTGCCGAATGCGCGGGCTCCGACACCTGCAAGGCAAAGACAGCGGGAAAATGCCTCCAGACAGGAGGAGCAATCGCTTCCGGACAGAACTCCTCAGAGGAAAAAGTCAACTACTGCCTCTCGACGAAGAAGATCGTCACCGACCTCGACAACACCAACCAGCCGAGCTGCGAGGCAGCCAAGAACCTTGACGGCACGCCCGGCAACTTCAAGTGGACGGGCACCAAGTGCTGCAGCGAGGCGGACGATTCCCACGAGCACTACAACGACCAGACCGGGGGCTGCTGGGACTCCAAGCCGGTAATCAGTATCGGGTTCGTCGATGATGTCCACGATGTCGGCAATTTCGACGGCATATTCTACGGGTGCGTGGTATCGGCCAATAATTACCTTCCGCAGAACAACGGGTATCTTTCCCTCACCAACACCCACACCACCGATCCTCTCATCACGGATTCCCCGTACTGCGCGCGCGACCCGACGCAGACCTTCTACTGCTCCTTCAAGGAGAAGTGGCTCCCGACCGGAGGGGAGGACAAGACAACCTTCAAGAGGGCCCCGATGAACGTGTCGAACACCAATGCCACTTCCCAGGCGGAATGCTGCGCCCCGACCCAATGCTGGGACGGGCAGGCCTGCGCCGATGACCAGGCGTCCACCCCGACGGCGGAGAACGCCCTCCCCGATTTCAGGTGCATCAGCGGCAACTGGACGCGGGCGGTGGAGAAAACATCGCTTGGTGGAGACAGCGTGGGATTCTGCCCAGACGCCTCGCAATGCCTAGTGAACCCCAATGGCAAGCCGGAAGACAATAACAATCCCGCAGGCAGCCCGCAGTGCATCGCCGACAAGCAGTACATCAAGGACGACTTCTGCTTCGGCGGCAACTGGTCCGCGAGGACGACGCAGATCGCGCTCCAGATGCTTGACATGAAGTCTTCCGGAAGCTACTCATTGTTCTGCGACAAGACGCAAGACACGCTCAATTTCCTCGAGTACCTTACCCTGTCTGGCAAGCAGGCCTCGCTCTATTTCGGGACGAACGCCAACAACGTCTGCGTCCTCAAGCAGGGCAGCACCGTCGTGGTGGGAGCGAGCTTCAACACCGCCTTCACCGATGCGGCCGCCCTCGACCTCTTCGGCGTGCAGAGCTGCTCGGGCGCACAGCAAACAGACGGGCAATACCATAAGTGCGACACCGCGGGCAGCCTCTGGTACAACAAGAAGGCGGAGTCCATCCTCTACAGCAAGACGGCCCTCAACCCCTCGCAGCCGAGCTTCTTCAGCATGTTCTCCTCCTTCCTCAGCAACCCGCTGCAGAACCTCATCTCAACCCTCCAGCAGAAGCTCACCTCTCCCCCGTTCCCCATCTCCGACCTCACGAGGCGCGTCACCAAGTTCCAGCGCCTCTACATCACCGAGCAGGGCACCAAGAGGATCTTCGGCGTGCTGCAGGACAACCAAGCCACCGTCGAGTACGCCAACTTCAACAGCGTCAACATCTGCGATTATGCCTCCCAATTCACCCAACAAGTCGGCGGCTCCGCTTCTGGCATCGCGTGCACGCAGACCGGGCAGACCTATCAGGTGCTGGCACAGGGCAGCCCCCTCACCACGTTCCAGCCGGAGCAGGCGTGGCCGGACCTCACCTCCAAAGTGAGGCTCACCTAATGCACCATGGAGCGATCACAGATATCCATCGCCATCATCCTCGGCGTCGCGGTGGTGCTCATCATCTCCATCACCCTCTTCATCAGCAAGACGGCTGAGGTCAAGCGGACCATGCAGGAAACGGCAAAATCAGAGACGACGGCATCGGAGGTGAAGCCCATCATCCGTCACCTCACCTCATGCCTGGAATCCACGTCAGAAACAGCCCTCACCCTGCTCGGCAAGCAGGGCGGCTACATCTCCCAGAGCCAGGGAGGCGCATTCCCAGATTACACCAGCCAGCAGGCAGGGGTGTTCTTCGTCCCCTTCCTCGGCCAGAAGGTGAACTACGGCATCTCGCAGCAGGCGGTCGTGCTTCCAGACTACCCTTCCCTCTTCTTCCCTTACGGCCCGGGACCGGAAGCCAGGGCATCATCCGGCATCGCAACGCTCCCGCCCCTCAACGGGTCAAGCTTCTCCTTCTCCTACCAGCTCGAGCATTTCGTGGAGGAAACCATCGACAGCTGCATCGACTACGCCTTCTTCAGCCAGCAGGGGTATTCCTTCCAGCAGGGGGAAAAATCCGCCCATGCGTACCTGGGCCAGGAGGAAGCGGACATCACCTTATATTACGCTCTTACCATCATCAACAACATCACCCGCGAGCAGCTCTCCGTGGACACCTTCAGCGCGACACTGGACGCCAGGCTTCTCGGCATGCACGGGGCTCTGGCATCCATCCTCAACAACGATGTCAACGACCTCACGTTCAACCTCTCGGCGGCAACCGTGCCGGATGGCATGTCCCTCTCTGTTCTCCCCGACGCCTACAACATGGATGATATCATCCTCCTCAAGGATTCCCGCTCCACCATTTCGGGGAAGCCCTATGAGATCTACATCGCGCGGCACAACAGGAACCCCGCCCTCCGGCACCTCGCGCCAAATCCCGCGTTCAGCTACCTCATCCCCGGAGCGCTCAACTTCTCCCCCAACACCAACATCACTCCCGCCCTGCTGTCGCTCTACCTTGGAAACATCTCCGCGGACGACCCGGATGAAGACGGGGTGCTGTACCGTTTCGTCGTCGAGAACAGGGCAGGCAACCCTTCCCTCCCCCAGCTGCTCAACACGCCGGAGATGAAGGTGAACGTCATCGCATCCGACGGCAGGCTGGAGGACTACCAGGCCATCACCATTGTGAGGAACCCTTAGTAGAGGAACAACAAAAACAGACAACAAGGACAACCAACCCCTACCAATTCCCATGAGACCAACTTCCACATCGCTATTGGCGGCAATGATGCTCGGCATGCTCTTCCTCCTCGCCACGCCCCTCTCCGCCGCCCAGGTCTCCGGATGCTGCTCCAACCCCGGCGCGGGGATATTCGCCTGCAACTTCCAGACACTTGTCGTCCGCGACACCCAGTGCTGCCCGAAGCCGGAGGCGAACAACCCTTCATTCTACAAGTCGGCGCAGTTCCCCTCCTACCCCACAAACTCGCAGGACTGCGCCGCGAACTTCTTCGCCGAGAACGCCGGCTGCGACTCCGTGCCGGCATGCAAGACCGGGTGCTGCTGCGCGCCGTCCGGGCCCTCAACCACCTCGAAGCTGTACTGCACGGACGCTGGCTCAGAGTTCTTCGACAAGCCCTGCTCCCAGGTGTCCTGCACCACCCCAGAGTGCAACGACGGCCTGGACAACGACGGCAACGGCTGCGCAGACGCGCAGGACACGGGCTGCGTCTCGCTGACGGACACCAACGAGGAGAACGGCATCTGCCTCGGGCAGGGCCAGGGATGCTCAGATCCCGCCTACACACCCAAGCTCAACGCGCTCTCCATCACCCCCGTCAAGGGCCAAAAGCAGCTGTTCCTGAGCTGGGCGGACGAGTGCGGCCAGAACGCGCTCTCCTACGACATCTTCCGCTGCCGGGGCAACGGCTGCACGACCTTCACCCGCATCGGCAGCACGTCGACGACCACGTTCACCGATTCCTCCGACGCCCTCCTCTTCGACACGACCTACACCTACATGGTGAAGGCGTTCTACAGCGTGCAATCGGTGACGCCCACCGTGCAGAAGACGGCATCATTGGGGAACATCGAATGCCTCGGCCAGGCGACCGCGGACAAGTTCTGCGTGCAGCCATCCACCTATCTCGCGCAGAAAGACTACTTCATCATCAATTTCCCCCTCAATTTCTCGTCAGCGAACTTCATCAACCAAGTGAGGGACAAGTTCTCCTCCAGGCTCAACAAGGCCTTCTCCTGCGACCAGTCGAACATCCTGCAGCCGGGAGGGGTGTCATGCACCTCTGACGAGACCTGCATCATGAAGGGCTCCGTCCCCGCATGCGTCCCCAAGGACAACTGCCAGCAGGATTCCTTCAACCCCTTCCAGCTCTTCGGGTCCCAGCAGCTCTGCGAGAACGGGAAGTACTGCTTCTATGACGCCTCCTCCTCGCCGGCGAACGCATGCTATTTCTGCAAGCCAGAGATGTCCTGCTACGACTACAAGTCAGAGGGAGCGTGCACGAGGGACAATTGCGGCATCACCAGCTGCAAATGGAACTCCCTCTCCACCGAGCTCGGAACCGGAGTCTGCATCTCGACCCAGCAGAACAACTGCCCCTGGTGCGACAAGCCAGGCACAGATGGCATGGAGAGCAGCCGGGCGCACAACAAGGTGTACGAGGCGTGCACCAAGGAGAAGACGGACAAGCTCACCACCCCATCATCCCAATGCATCTTCACCGGAGCTACAGCAAAGACATGCGACAACGTCATCTGCACGGACATCGCCGCGGCCAACTGCCCCTCCACCCCCGTCCAGCTGGCCGGGGGGAACGTCCTTGCCAAACGCGGCGGCCAGTGCGGCGCGGACATGTGCGCCCTCCTTGCCAATAAATGCAGGAAGGATGCGGATGCCGACGGCATCGCCGACTGCCCGACGACGTCGTGCGAGACGGACATCTTCCCACCGGAGACGACCATCGTCCCCGTGCTGTCCAACGGCAGCCTGAACCAGCTGCGCATAGACATCCGCGACAAGACCAGCGCCAACGGAGCGCTCGCACTGCGCACGACGAACGACTACGGGACTCTCCTCTGCACCGGCACCTGCCCGGCAAACCACCCCTTCGGCACATCCACCCTCTCGCAATCCCTGCTCTACTCCAACCGCAAGCTCTTCGACAAAAGCACGCTGCAGATCATCATGAACCTCAGCGCGGGGGACAACATCATCAGCTACTACTCCCAGGACCCCTCCAAGAATGTCGGGCTGATCAAGACAGTCACCTTCTCCGCGCCGAGCTCATCAACAGGACCAATCGTCGGTAACCTTTCCGTGCCCAATTCTGCGGAAGTCCTGGACACCATCTATGCCGGCAGCATCCCTTCCGCCACCGTAAAGTTCCTTGAGCCCGCCAGCATCACCTTCGCCCAGCTCAAGAACCCCACCACCGGAGACCTCTTCACGCCGACATTCAGCTCCCTGCTCCAGCAGACAACCGAATTCACCTTCTCCGCCACGCCGCCGGACGGCACCTACGTGCTCGAGGTCAACGCGAAAAACTCGGAGGGAGTGTTCATGAGCCCATCCTTCTCGAAGCAGATCATCATCGACGGCAAGCCCCCGGTGCTGCAGAACAGCACGCCGGCCAACAACTCCGTCCTCAGGGCATCGTCGGTCCCCTTCTCCCTCAACTTCACGCGGGAGACCACCATCCTGAGCATCGTGCTCGACGACAAGGAGCTGGCAAACAATTTCACCACCATCAACAACAAGATCTACACCGCGACGCTCAACATCAGCGATGGCAACAAGCTCATGCGCATCACGGCGCGGTCGTTCGCCGGCGTGGTGACCATCATTCCCCTCCGCTTCATCATGAACGCCCAGCCCCTGGACATCACTCTCGTCTCGCCCCTCTACGGTGTCTCCCCCGCATCGCCCTTTGAGGTCAGGATCCACACAGACAACGACGCCACATGCAGGCACAGCACCGGCTCCGCCTCTGACTTCTCCTTCATGGATCCCTTCTCCTCGACAGGAGGGACGGACCATGTCATTTCNNCCGGTCCAGGACCTCGACAACATCACCCAGCTCACCATCCAGACGGACGAGGATGCCATCTGCAAATACAGCAAGACGACCGCCGACATCAGCAGGATGACCCCCTTCGATTCCTATGCCGCGGCGAATTTCAGCAAGATCAGCAGGCAACCCGTCTCCGAGCAGACGGAAGGCACATTCACCTACAACGTCGCATGCCAGAACAAGGCCCTCCTCGAATCAGCCGTGCAGACGCTCACCTTCTCCGTCAACCATACCCTGCCCACATTCATCACTTCGCTGACGCCTCCGGTCCTCGGCAACGGCAACCTCCAGCTCTCGGTCAAGACCAGCAAGAACGTCCAATGCAGGTTCAGCCAGACCGATCCCACCGCGGTCACCGGCTCCCTCTTCGGGTCGCCGGCGCTCACCCACACGAAGACCCTCTCGCTCGAGGACGGCGCCTACACCATGTACGTGGCCTGCAGGGACCAGTTCCTTCCCGAGTACTCTTCCGCGGTCCTGATCAACTTCACCGTCGACACCAGGGCGCCGAACATGCTTTTCGTCGACGACTCCAGCACGTTCGACTCGTTCCCGCAGCAGAGCTGCTTCACTGACCGGCTGCGCGTCAAGTGGCTTGCCGAGGACAAGGGCAGCGGCGTGAAGGAGTACTACTATTCCCTCCTCCAGGGATCAACGGCAATCGTCGGCTTCACCCGCTCCGTGGCATCCAACGAGTTCCTCTTCATCAAGAACCTCTCGCTGCTGGACAACACCAAGTACTATTTCACCGTCAAGTCCCGCGATTTCGTCGACCTCGAGAGTCAGACCATGCTCAGCGACGGCGTGACCGTGGACACGTCCCTCTGCAAGGAAGCGCCGAAGTGCGGCGACGGCAAGATCAACACCGCAGGGGAGCAATGCGACGGCTCGGCCTTCGGATCGGTCAGGAGCTGCGGCCAGTACACCAACTTCGTCGGTGGCAGCCTCAAGTGCACCCCGCAATGCAGGATAGACACCACCGACTGCACCGTGGCCTCTGCCTGCGGCAACGGCGTCCTCGATGCGGGAGAGGAATGCGACGGCAAGATCCTCGGGAAGATCTCCACGTGCGTGTCGTTCAACGGCACCTTCAGCTCCGGCACGCTCGGCTGCACGTCCTCGTGCCAGCTGAACACCACCTCCTGCGTCCCCAAAGCGTCCTGCGGCAACAACCAGATCGACCCTGGAGAGACGTGCGACGGCTCTTCCTTCGGACCCCTTGACGGCTCCTGCGCGTCCTACAGCCCGCTGCGCTTCACCTCCGGCAGCCTCAAGTGCACCAATTGCCAGATTGATGCCTCTTCCTGCGAGGACGTCTCCCCCGGCCTGTGCGGCGACGGCGCCCTGAACAAGGGAGAGTCCTGCGACGGCGCCGCCCTTGGCGCGCTGACCAGCTGCACATCCTATCCCTCGTTCTCCGGAGGGACGCTCGCCTGCACTTCCGGATGCGCGCTCAGCACCTCCCAATGCACGCGGCAGTCATCCTGCGGCAACAGCAGGATAGACCCTGGGGAGTCCTGCGACGGAACGAACCTCGGCCCCATCACCTCCCCCACCTGCTCCGACTACAGCTCACTGTTCCGTGCCGGCCCCCTCTCCTGCGGCAGCTCCTGCACGTTCAACACGAAAGAATGCAAGATCACCCAGGAAGACCTGTGCGGCAACGGCAAGCTCGACACCGGGGAGCTGTGCGACAAGGAGGCCATCGGCAATGTCAGCGACATCAGCTGCGGCGCGTACAGCCCCTATTTCCTCAACGGGACGCTCAACTGCAAGCTCTGCAGGCTCTCGACGGAGAACTGCCTGGCGAATGACTCGCTCATCCTCACATGCCGCGACCGGGGAGACTGCCCGGTGGGGACGAACTGCACGGACAGCGCGGACTGCGACAGCGGATTCTGCGCTGAAGGGGTCTGCGCCGCAGCCACCTGCACAGACGGCGTCGTCAACCAGAACGAGCCGGGCATCGACTGCGGCGGCCCCTGCTCTCCCTGCCCCGAAGGAGAGCGCTGCTACGCCAACTCCGATTGCGCGACCAGCCTCTGCAGCTTCGGCTTCTGCAAGGCCGCACAGATATGCCAGGACGGCGCATTATCTCCGGGAGAGTCAGGAGTCGACTGCGGCGGCGCCTGCGAGACTCCCTGCGGCCAGGGGGAAGGATGCAACTCTGACGCGGACTGCTCCTCCGGGCTCTCATGCAGACAGGGAGCATGCAGCTCCTGCACGGAAGGGGATTCCGACTGCAACGGCGTTCAGGACGCGGATGAGCAAACCGGCGGAGATGACGCCTTCCTGCAATGGGCCATCGAGCACGGCCTTGACACGAGCAATCCCGGGCTCGGGGACGAGGACCTTGACGGCGACGGCCTCAGCAACAAGGAAGAATTCTCTTACCGGACTGACCCGCTTAATGTTGACACCGACGGAGACGGCTTCACCGACGCGGAAGAGATCGCCGCAGGCACAGACCCCATCGATCCGGATGACTATCCAAGATCCTCCATCCTCTCCACCATCCTGCTTGCGCTCCTCGTGCTGGGCATCCTCGGCGGGGTCGGATACCTCGCCTACAACCGGTATTTCCAGGGATCGTCCCGATTCACCTTCCCCTCCCTCTCCGGCAAGCCTTCGGGCAAGGCGAAAGGGTCCCTTCCCATGCGCCCGCAGGCTCCTTCTCCCCTGCAGCAGGTGCAGCGGCCGCAGCCGGCCATACGCCCCCAACCGGCGCTCCCGCCAATGCAGGCCAGGACACCCCCTCCTTCCCCCATGCAGGAGAAGATAAATGAACGGATCAGAGAGAAGCGCGAGAGGCAGAAAGAGGTCAGGGAGAAGGTCTTCAGCGCCTTCGGCGGCAGGGCAGAATCCGGGCAGAAAGGAGCGGAGAAAGGAACTCCACAGAAGCCGGAGCAGATGAAGGAGGGCCAGCCCTTCCAGAAAGGGAAACCCTCCCCCCAGAAATGGAGAACCGTCAAGGTCAGGCCGCCGCAGCACACAAAAAAGCCAAGTGACGATGATCCTATCAAAAGACTCAAGGCGCTGCGCCGCAGAAGGAAATAACAGACGCGTTCTGCCATGAAACGCCCAACGGCGCACAGCAGGAAGGCCCAGATTGTCGGCCAGATCTTCGTCTATGTCCTCGGCACGGTCATCATGGGGGCCATCCTCATCTACGGCTATAACGCCGTCACCGAGTTCCGCCACAAGTCCGAGCAGGTGTCGACCATCAAGCTGCAGACAGACCTTTCCTCCGCCATCGATTCCCTCACCCCGGAATACGGCTCGGTCAAGAAGAAAGTGCTCACCATGGAAGACTACACCAGAATCTGCTTAGTGGAGAGCTACCAGCCGCCCGTCCTCAGCGGAACCATCGACCCCCTGATCAGGGACAGCGTCAGCGGCAGGACGGGCAAGAACGTCTTCCTGATGAAGGTCACGGTAGAATCCTCATTCTCCGTCGATGCCATCTCCACCGACCCGGACGTTCTCTGCATCCCGGCGCGGGCGAAATCCGTCGAGCTCCGCCTCGAAAGCAAGGGGGACCATGTCGTCGTATCGCAGTGGCAGGACTGACCCTCTTCCCGGCAGGAAGGCAGCCGTCGAGGTGCAGTTCAACTGGATCTTCATCGTGATTGCGGGAGCGGTCATCCTCTCCATCTTCGCGGCCATCGTGCTGAAGCAGAAGACCGTCTCCGAGGCCGCGTCCAGGGCCACGCTCCTCAACGTGCTCAGCGCCATCGCTGCTGGCTCTGAGGCAGCATCAGGCGTCATGAACGTCCTTGAGCTGCCGGAAGCCTCCATTGAGTTCGAGTGCAACCTCATCCGCATCGGAGCGCAATCGCAGCAGTTCCAGCAGATGATGCTCTTCGCGCCGTCGGTGGCGAGGACCTCCCCCCTTCTGGTACAGACCAAGGAATGGAGCATCCCCTACCGCATCACCAACGTGGTGTACTTCTCCACCCCCAAGATCCGCTACATCCTCGTGGGCTCCTCCCCGCTGGCGAAGGCCATCAACAAGAGCCTGCCGGCCGCCCTCAACGTGGAATCCTACCCGGCCCTGCCGACGAGCCTGCGCATCCAGAACGCAGACCACACCAGGGTCGTCTTCGCCGGAGCCTCCCCCCAATTCCCCGCCCCCCTCTCCAAGATAGACGATGACAAGATGAGCGCCCTCGCCATCACCGGGGACGGCTCCGGCGGCACGATCAGCTTCTATCGCAAGTCAGAGACGCGATGGGACCTCGTCAAGACCTATCCTTACCTCAGACAGGAGATGCTGCTGGGAGCGGTGCTCACCGACGACCCCGGCCAGTACGCCTGCATCGCCACGAACATGTTCAGGAAGGTGGACCTGGTGACGGACATCTACCAGCGCCGCGCTGCCGCGCTTGCGGAGACGCCCTCACTCGCCAGATGCCAGTCGCTCTACACGGACGCGCAGCAGCAATTTTCCGTCATCAGGGGGGCCGCGTCCGGCTTCAATGAAGGCTCTGTGCAGCAGGCCAGCCAGGCGCTCTCCTCGCTTGAGATCACCAACACCCAGCTCCAGCGCCAATCGTGCCCGCTGCTCTATTAGCACCGCCCAGACAACACCACACCCATGACACGACCCACAAACCCCGGGAGAGGGACCAGAGCACAGGTGCAGATGGGAGAGACCATCGCCATCCTCCTCGTGTTCTTCTTCTTCGTGGTCATCGGGATGGTGTTCTACGTCAACATCATCAAGTCAAAATCAGCCACCGAGAAGGAGGAGAACACCCAGCTCGAGGCCATCACGGTGCTCAAGAAGGCGCTCGCGCTGCC
>DUHN01000069.1:0-4514 GCA_013330825.1 Candidatus Woesearchaeota archaeon
TTTGTTTTTTGTAAGCTTCATGCTTACAATTAACTTGTTGTAGGGAAATAGTTTCTGGATAACACAGGTTTTGATAGCTAAACTACTTATTAAATAACGGGCCAGGGAGGATTTGAACCCCCGACCCCCACATGTCTGTTGAGATTACCAAAAAACCCGGTAATGTTCAGTAGGAGTGTGGTGCTCTATCCAAGCTGAGCTACTGGCGCATAAGGGCAAGGAAAGGAAAGGCATTTTAAAAGTTTGCCCTTCACAACATTTTTAAGGCGCGGTGGGTTCTCCGAGGGCATGCCAGCGAAAAAGCCGGAGGACATCATCCTCAAGAAATCACGCGATCCTGAAGGCTTGCCGGAGGTGAGGGGATTTGACTTCTCAAAGGAGTTCGACCTTGGAAGATTCCTGCAAAGTTACGCCACGACAGGGTTCCAGGCCACGAACCTCGCCAAAGCCATTGACATCGTGAAAGAGATGCGGAAGCGGGAAGCCACGATTTTCCTGGGCTACACCTCCAACATGGTCAGCTCCGGGCTGCGGGAGGTCATCGCCTACCTCGCCAAGAACAGGATGGTCGATGTTCTGGTGACCACCGCGGGGGGCGTGGAGGAGGACATCATCAAGGGCCTCAAGCCCTTCCTCATCGGGGAATTCGCCGGGGACGGCGCTTCGTTGAGGGACAGGGGCATCAACCGCATCGGCAACATCTTCGTGCCGAATGACCGCTACATCGCATATGAGAAGCTGATGGACGGGTTTTTCAGGAGGATGTACGAGAAGGCCGCCAAGAGCAATCATACCATCGGCGTTTCTGAGTTCATTCACGAGCTGGGAAAAGAGACAAATGACGGGAACAGCATCTATCATTGGGCGACGAAGAACGATATTCCGGTGTTCTGCCCGCCGCTGACGGACGGCTCGACGGGGGACATGCTCTATTTCTTCAAGAAGAAGTTCCCGGACTTCAAGATCGACATCAGCGATGACATCGTGAGGATCAACGACATCGCGATAAAGGCGGAGAAGACCGGCGTCATCGTCCTCGGCGGCGGGCTGCCGAAGCACCACGTCATCAACGCCAACCTCTTCCGCGAGGGCGCTGACTACGCGGTGTACCTCTCCACGGGCATGGAGGGGGACGGCAGCGTCGCCGGCGCGACTCCCGAGGAAGGGAAGTCCTGGGGCAAGGTCGCGGCCAGGGCGAGGCATGTCCAGGTGGAGGGCGACGCCACGATCACCTTCCCGCTGCTGGTCCTTGGCGGGTTTGCGCGGGCATGAGTTCGTTCTGAGAATATATTTATATATGGCAGCCAAATAGCCCTATTTGTTCGGGGAGTGGCCATGGAAATCCGCAACATCCAGCGCACGGGGAACATGCATTATTTCTACCTCCCGACGAGCTGGTGCCGCGACAGGAAAATCTCTTCTGCGTCCAAGGTGGGCGTCAGCTACGGCGGGGACGGCAGCCTCATCATCTCTCCTGAGATCACGGAGAAGAAGCCCAAGCACCTCAAACTGAGCATCACCGAGGACAACCAGGACATCATCCACAAGCTCGTGGTGGCGTCGTACATCAACCCCGCAAGCTCCTTCGAGATCATGCTGGAGAAGGAGATGGACTTCACCAAGCTCCTCAACCAGAAGCGCCTCATCTCCCTCGAATCGGTGGAGATAGACCGCAAGCGCATCACCTGCGAGGGGCCGGTCGCCGTCTCCCATCCGGAGTCGCTGCTCAAGACCATGGTCAAGAAGATCAAGAACATGATGATCGTCATGGAGAAGGACTACGACCGCGAGCTCATTGAGCGCTACGAGGACGAGATGGACCGGAGCAAGATGCTCATCGACAAGGCGGTCATCTCCGCGCTCATGTACGAGGGCGGCACCCGGACGCGCATCATCGAGCTGTACTACATCTCCCTCATCTCCAAGGAACTGGAGCGCCTGGTGGACCACCTCATCCGGCTGGACAGGAAGGAACTGCGGTTCCTGGGGGGAATCGCGCGGCCGATAGAGCTGCTGATGGGCATCATCGAGCACCCTTCCTCCCTCAACCTGGAGTCCGCGATGGGGTTCGCCAAGGCCGTGTCGAGGATAAAGCACATCGAGGTCAAGAGCGTCGCCACCTACGACAAGGAGCGCATGAAGCAGAGCCTCATCGCCATCTCCGAGGTGGTGATGGACTGGATGATCACCTTGAAGATTGAGGGGTAGGCAAGGACAACCTTTTTAAAATGCCTTCCTTACCCTCCTGATGGTTCTATGGGCCCGTAGCATAGCCTGGCTGGTGCGTACGACTGATAATCGTAAGGTCCGGAGTTCAAATCTCCGCGGGCCCATTTTAATTAATCAGCGTGGAAGGTATTGGCATGGGAATTATATCGGGAGTTATAGCAACGTATGTCGGAGGTGGGTTGGAAGGACCTGACTTTGGCAATCTTAAGTATATCCATCATATAGGGTGCATACCAACGGGCATCATCTCGTTAGCCGTTCTGGGCATCCCTGTTTTTCCGAAGAGTGCCGAAAAGGCCGTGCGGACTGCTGCATTGGAAAAACTGGCAAGTGCAGTCCCAAGGTTTGATGGGCGATGCGAAAGATTCTCAGACTCTCTTGTGTGATTGTTTTTGGGCAAAAAATGTAACCACCATAAAGTTTAAATAGTAGTTAGCATCTGGTCAATAGCAACAGTTTTGAGAGGATGTTCGAGGTGAAGATGCAGATGAGGGCGGTGGCCGTTGTTCTTGTGCTATTGTCTATGCTCCTTGGCGGATGCCAGGTGTACTCCAATCTCTATGGCGCTCCCGGGCAGAACCAGAGCGCGGTCTATGTTCCCGATTCCTCGATTGTCGTTGAGCAGCAGAAGAACGAGTCTCCTGCCCGGGAAGAGGGGTTGAGCGATGAGGCGAAGAAGCTTGCCGAGGAATTGCAGAAGAAGATAGACGCCAAGGCCGCTCAGGAGGCGGGGCAGGAGAAGCCTGCCGCACAGCAGCCCGCGGGAAACGCCTCTGCAGAGCCGCAGCAGGCCGGAAGCCCGGCGCAATCCCCGCAGGCGCAGGCAATCATCGTGCAGGAGACTGACAAGGTAGCATTGAAGCCGAAGGCGACTGATCCTGATGGGGACGCGCTCGTGTTCGCGTTCACCTCTCCCCTCGATGAGAACGGCGAGTGGCAGACGGCCTACGGGGACGCGGGCCAGTACACGGTGACCGTGACCGCATCTGACGGGCAGCTCACCACCACCAAGGAGGTCCTCGTCATTGTCAACAAGAAGGAAGAGCCCCCCGTGATAGGCTCCTCCTCGCCGAAAGATTCCTCCGTCTCCCTGAAAGAGACGGATGCGCAGGCGTTCTCCATCGAGGCGTCCGACCTGAACAAGGATCCGCTTACCTACGAATGGAAGCTTGACGGCGGCAAAGTGTCGGACACCACGTCGTATAATTACCAGACCACCTATGACGATTCCGGATCGCACACGGTGAAGGTGGACGTGACCGACGGGGCTTCCGCGGCAAGCAGGATCTGGGCAGTGAACGTGGACAACGTCAACCGCAAGCCGAAGCTCTCCCCCATTTCCGCCGTCAGCGCCAAGGAGACTGACACCATCACCATCAAGGCGGAGGCGGAAGACGATGACGGCGATGCCATCGCCTACAGCATCTCTGACCCGCGCTTCACCCAGGACAAGGGCACGTTTGTATGGAAGACGGACTACGACAGCGCCGGCAGCTACACGGTCAAGGTCTCCGCTTCGGATGGCCAGGACAGCGTCTCCCAGGATGTCCAGATTACCGTCGCCAACGTGAACCGCAGGCCGGAGATCATCGACATCAGCCAGGGATAGCCGTTTTGGCGTGTTGTGGCCGCGTGTTCCGCTTTTCCTATCGTGCCGTTGGGGGATCATGATGATCAAGCAGGTTTTCGCCATCCTTGCAGTCTTTCTTCTCTTTGTGTTCCCTTCCGCATCGCTGAAGAACCTCACCTATCAGGAAACGGATAAGGTTGCGCTCAATGTGTCTGCATCCGATCCGGATAAGGACGCTTTTTCCATAAGATACGGCAGTCCCTTGGACGGGAATGGGCAGTGGCAGACGGCCTACGGGGACGCGGGAGTCTACCGCCTCAATATCACGGTGAGCGACGGCGACTTGTCGGATTCAGAGGAAGTCCGGCTCATCATCAATAGGAAGGAGGAACCTCCCATGGTGACATCCCTGAAGCCGTCGACGGATGCATTGTCCGTCACCGAGGGAAGGATGCTCTCATTCTCGATAGCGGCAACGGACCTCAATAAGGATGTCCTCGGTTATGTCTGGTCCCTGGACGGCCGGAACGTTTCTGGGGGGAAGGGTTTTTCCTACGCTCCCGGCTACGATGAGGAAGGAGGGCATGCTCTCGAAGTCCGTGTCACGGACGGCTTCCTGACCACCATAAGGAAATGGACGGTTGAGGTGGCTGATGTTGATCTTGATGCGCTCGTGATGGGCAGGCTGGAGGACGTCTCGGCCCGTGAAGGCGAC
>DUHN01000069.1:4528-4669 GCA_013330825.1 Candidatus Woesearchaeota archaeon
CCGGTGATGGGCTTGGTGCCTCCTCAGGTCGCGGTCGAGGACCACGAGATGTCGTTTGCCCTGCGCGCCGTCGATCCCGATGGGGACAAAATCTCCTATTCGATAAGGAAAAAGCCGAATGGCGCGGCATTCGAGAAGGGA
>DUHN01000031.1 GCA_013330825.1 Candidatus Woesearchaeota archaeon
ATGGTTATGCGCATGAACGAATAATCTTTAAATCCACGCCGTTTCCATCTGCCAATGGGAGGACGAGGCAGCAGACTCCACGGGCAATACACAACCCGAAACGAATTTCCCAAACTTGCTGAAGTCGTCAATAGGATTTTCGATGAAAAACAGCTGAATCCATCCGTCGTTGGGCGCATAGTGGGCGAGAGGCTTGGCTATACCAACAACAACACCTTTGCAAAGTGGCTGGAAGGGGTCCGCAAAGGCTACCTTACCGGATCGGAGTACAGCGCATCTGTCAAAAATCCCGCGAGAACAGCCGACCATGCCGGCGCCTTACTCTACGCAATAGGTGTCCCTCCGGAAGGCGACTTCATAGCATCGCTCCGGGCTCATTTTGGAGGGGAAACTGCATTCCCCTACCCTCCTGACAATCCTATAACTCCCCAGGACTTTGACAAGAAATATGAAGCATTGGCAACAAAACATTGACAAAGGGGCCATTACCGAAGTAAGATTGCCCATCAGCACGCTCTGTTCTCCACGAACCCCCAGTGTACGGACAGCAACCTTTAAATAGAAGTTAGGTCACCCTAACTTTTCATGACCACGCAGACGAGGGAGGACTATCTCCGGGCATTGTACATCCTCGATGAGGAGAAGGGGATGCTGAAATCGAGCGATGTCGCCGCCTATCTCCGGGTCTCGAAGCCCAGCGTGTCCGAGATGGCGCGGCACCTCGCCGGGGAGGGCCTCGTCAAGAGCGCGCCCTACTCAAAGCTGGCGTTCACCCCCAAGGGGAAGAGAATCGCGGCCAAGCTCACCTCGAAGCACCGCATCATCGAGCTTTTCCTCAAGCGGGTGCTGAAGAGGAGCGATGCGTTCATCCATGAGGAGGCCCACCGCCTGGAGCACGCGTTCAGCGACGAATCCGTCCAGCGGCTGAGGAAGATGCTGGGCAACCCGAAGACGGACCCGCACGGCAAGCCGATTCCGCAGTGAGGGGAGTAAAGAAAAGTACCATGAACAAGGCAATAATGGCGGGGTTATTGGTCATCCTTCTTTTCGTCGCGGGATGCGCTTCTCCGCAGGACACCTCCCCTGAATTCAAGGATTTGAGTAAGGCGGCTGCCGAGTACTGCGCGAACCAGATCGATACCGATCAGCGCTGTGCCACCTATTTCAAGGAACTGCACGGAAAGGCCATGAAGAACAGCAGCATAGAGCATGCCCAGAGGATAGCGCAGCACAGCATGGGTGTTGCCGGTTCGTATAGCGATGAGGGATTCAATCCAACAGAATACCTGACAGCATGGAACTTCAACAATTTGCCTCCGGAAGAGCGTGCCGAGTTCTACAAGGAAACGCCGCTGGGCAACAGCTCCCTGCTGCGGGAGTATTGGATCTTCGCAGAGGACAAGGATATCGAAATTGCGCCAGGAGTGATGTTCCCGGCATGGACATACAACGGTCAGGTGCCTGCTCCCACCATACGCGCGACAGAAGGCGACAAGATCAGGATTCATTTCACCAACAGGGGCGGCAAGCCGCATACCATGCACTTCCACGGGTTTCATCCGGCCAATATGGACGGCTCGCTGACGGAGGATTTTGTTTATCCCGGCCAGTCCTTCACGTACGAGTTCGACGCCGACCCGTATGGCATTCATTTGTTTCATTGTCACTCCATGCCCCTGAAGCAGCACATCGCGAAGGGACTGTACGGGGCGTACATTGTGGACCCTAAGAATGACACGCGCCCGCACGCGGACAGGGAGCTTGTCATGGTGATGAACGGTTTTGACACCGATCTTGACGGAGAGAATGACGTGTACGCAGTCAACACCCAGGCATTTTACTATGCGATGAACCCCATCAAGGTGGAGAAAAACGAGCTGGTGAGAATTTATCTGGTGAACATCCTAGAATTTGATTTGATGAACTCTCTCCACATTCATGCCACGTTCTTTGACGAGTACAGCACCGGGACCAAAATGGAGCCGAATGCGTATACTGACATAGTCTCCTTTGTGCAGGGCGAGCGCTCCATCCTTGACGTGAGGTTCAGGTACCCGGGAACATACATGTTCCACGCCCACCAGACGGAATTCTCCGAGCTGGGGTGGATGGGCTTCTTCGAGGTCGAGGAATGATGCATCAGCAGCCCCCAATTCCCCCCAGGAAAGGAAGGATTATCTTTGCCCTTCTGCCGGTGGTTCTGCTTGCTGTGCTGATCATTGTCTTCCTGAAATTCGGCGCATGGGGCGTGTTCAATTCCTCTATTGTCCCCATCGAGAATGTGATGATCCAGCGCGTCATCCTTGCGCCGGAGCATATCTCTTTGGAGATCATCAACGATGGCCCTGAGCAGGTGACGATAGCACAGGCGCTGGTGAATGACGCCTACTGGCAGTTCACCATCCATCCAGACGCAACTTTGCAGCCATTGGGAAAAGCCACCGTCGACATCTGGTACCCGTGGCTGGCTGGAGACGCGGAAGTGATTGCGCTGCTCTCCTCGAGCGGCGTCAAGTTCGAGAAGGAGGTTGAGGTCGCCACCCCGACGCCGACCTTTGACACGTTTTACATCAAGGCATTTGCCCTGCTCGGCCTGTATGTAGGCGTGATTCCTGTCCTGCTCGGCCTGCTGTGGCTCCCTTTCCTGAGGAACCTCAAAGAGAGATGGTTCAGCTTCCTACTGTCCGTCACTGTCGGCCTTCTGGTGTTCCTCGGTGTTGACGCCACGGCAGAGTCGCTTGAGCTTGTTGAAAGCGTACCGGGCGTGTACAATGGCATCGGCATTTTCCTCATCGGCTTTCTCCTCTCGATCATGATACTCTCGGCTGTCAGCTACAAGACCCACATCCATGCGAAGGACAAGGGAGAGCATTTCCAGGCATTGGTATGGGGCTACCTCATCGCCTTGGGCATAGGCCTGCACAACTTCGGGGAAGGGCTGGCCATTGGCAGCGCCTACTCGCTGGGAGAGATTGCGCTGGGCAGCATGCTCGTCATTGGCTTTATGGTCCACAACCTGACCGAGGGGGTGGCCATCATTGCCCCACTATCAAAAAGCTCCCATGCCATACGGAATTTCATCCTGCATCTTATGCTCATGGGTGTCATTGCCGGAGCCCCGACCATCATCGGCACCCTGATTGGCGGGTTTTCCTTTTCCGCAACCTTAGGAGTGCTGTTCCTCGCAATCGGCGCAGGGGCCATCTTTGACGTATCATTCGACATCATCCATTCCATGGCAAAGGGCCATTGGAAGTCCCTGTTCACGGTAACGAATGTTTTTGGTTTCCTAATAGGCCTGCTCATCATTTATGCGACTGGATTCCTGGTGGTGGGATGATGGTTCTTTCATTTTCAAAAAGGTCTCCCATGAAAGCGATACCTGGCAGTTCTATGTGTAGTCCGCACGGCAAGCCCATCCCGTCCTAGACTTCTCCGATGCCCCTGAAACGACAAGAGACGGGAAGCCGCAAGACAGGGTTCTTCAAAATACTTCTCGACAGGAAATTCTGGCTGTTCACCGGCTCCGGGCTGATTGTCAGCGTCGCGTACATGGATCCCGGCAACTGGGGCACGAACATCGCCGGCGGGGCGGAATTCAACTACGACCTCCTCTGGGTGATCTGGATGGCGAGCGGCATGGCCATGCTGTTCCAGTACCTCTCAGGCAAGCTCGGATTGGCGGGCTACACCCTTCCCGAGCTCGTGCGCATGAAGCTCAGGTGGAAGCCGCTCGTCCTCGCCTACTGGATCATGGCAGAGCTCATCATCCTCGCCACCGACCTCGCGGAGTTCCTCGGCATCGTCGTTGCGCTCAAAATACTGTTCGGCGTCCCCATGCTCTGGGGCACGTTCATCGCGGTCGCCGATGTGCTCCTGCTCATCCTAGTGACGCAGAAGCGGTTCAACTACCTGGAGAACGCGTTCATCCTCTTCGTGTCCATCATCGGCCTGGGATTCCTCTATGAGGTGTTCATCACCAAGCCGGACATCGGCGGCATCCTGCACGGCTCCGTTTTCCCGACACTGACGGCGGAAAGCGCGCTCATCGCCGTCGGCATCATCGGGGCCACGGTCATGCCCCACGCCCTGTTCGTGCATTCGTGGCTCATCAAGAACAAGATGCACAACAACCTCTTCGGAACCATGAGGAAGAAGCTTGAATACCACCTCACCGAGGACGTCCTCTCCCTGGCAATCGCCGCGCTGATCAACGCGTCCATGCTCATCATGGCGGCCGCCGCGTTCTTCGGCCTGGGGGACAAGGTAGCGACGCTTGAGGGGGCGCACGTGACCCTGATCCCGCTGTTCGGCAGCCTGGCTGCCCTCGTGTTCGCGATCGCCCTGCTTTCCGCGGGCATCTCCTCCTCCATCACGGGCACGCTCGCCGGCCAGTCGGTCATGGACGGGCTGACGGACTTCAGGATCCCGCTCTGGGTGAGGCGCGTCATCACGCGGTTCATCAATCTCATCCCCCTGACCATCGCCATCATCCTCGGCATCGAGCCCCTGAAGGTGCTGGTGTACAGCCAGGCGGTGCTGAGCATCCTCCTGCCATTGCCCATCATCCCCCTGCTGCTCTTCAGCGCCGACAAGTCCATCATGGGCAAGCTGGTGAACAAAAGGGCAACGACCATTGTCGCCATCATCTTTGCCATCGTCATCCTCGGCTTCAATGGGTACTTGATTTACCAGCTCTTCACTGGCGGGTTCTGATCTTTTTATTCTGCGGTTATGTTCGGATAATCATATAAATCATCGCAAATCTCTTCGCCAGTCATGAAAGTCCTCATCATCAAGAACAAAACAACCGAAGGGCCCGGGCTGCTCAAGGGCATTCTGGACTCCCATGGCATTGGCTACGACATCGCCGACCTGGGCAGGGGAGAGCAGTTCCCGGATCCGGGAGGATACGATGCGCTGTTCGTCTTCGGGGGGCCGGATTCCGCCAACGACAATACGCCGAAGATGAAGGACGAGCTGAAGAGGATACGGCAGGCGCTCGATGCGGACATCCCCTTCCTTGGCGTGTGCTTGGGCATGCAGGCGCTCGTGAAGGCAGCCGGCGGGGAAGTCGTGAAGAACGCCGTCAAGGAAACCGGCTGGCGCGGGCCGGACGGCGGATTTTTCCAGATGGAAGCCACGGAAGAGGGGAAAACCGATCCGCTTTTCGGGGGGTTGCCTTCGCTCCTGCCCGTCTTCCATCTCCATGGCGAGACAGTAGTGCTGGCCGAGGGCATGGCGCTCCTGGCGACGGGAAAACACTGCACCAATCAGGCCGTCAAAGTGGGGGAGCGTGCCTATGGCATCCAGGGGCATCTGGAGCTGACTCCCCCCATGCTTGAAGAATGGATGCGGCACGACCCAGACCTCATGCCGCTGGACAAGGACGCGCTGCGGAAGGACTACGCTGCCCTGCGGGGGATGTATGAGATATCCGGAACGAAGCTGCTGGAGAATTTTTTGGGGATTGCGGGCATTATAGGATAAGCAGGGCAAAGAAGGCACTTCTCACCGCGCGAACGGCAGCCCGATGCCCACGACCCTGACCTTGTCGCCGAACTGCTCGAGCCCCGGCTTCATGTCGTGGAACGTGATGATGAGGTCCGCGTTGATGGCCTGCTCAATCATCTTGCCGGTGTCCGGGTCGAGCCCGGTGGGGATGTCCGCCGACACCTTGATGGCTTTCGCCTCGTTGATGTGCCTGACGGCCACGGCGATCTCCGGCTTGAGGTAGTGGTGGATGCCGATGCCGAGGATGGCGTCGATGATGAGGTCATACTCATCGAAATCCACCGTGTCGATGGCAACGAACTGGATGAGGGGATTGTTGTTGACGTGGTGGAAGAAATGCGCGGATTCCCTGACCAGCTTCTCCTCGTCCCCGATGAACAGGACGTCCACCTCCGACTCATCAGCAAGCTGGTTGGCGATGGCAAAGCCGTCCCCCCCGTTCCTGCCGTGGTAGCACGCGACCAGGATCTTCTTGCCCTTGGTCTCGTGGTGCCTCTTCAGCTCCTCGACGAACGCCTTTCCCGCGTTCTCCATCAGGATGAGGGAAGGTATGCCGGACGCGGCTTCAAGCTCCTTCATCTGCTGCGCGGTCATCATAGCATTGCCTCAGCACGGAACGGGTTCATGAGTGTCATCTCTGCCCCCTATCGTAAAAAAAAGATGCTGGCCCCGCCCTGACTCATCGGAAAGACTGATGCCAAGAAGAATCGCGATGGATGTGCCCTCCCCGTGTTCATAGGCCAATTTTTTCCCGCGTACTTTATAAATTTTTGGTCGGTGAAGCCGCCCCGTCACGGGAGCCTGGCGGCAAATCCGCAAGTATTATAAACGATTTTTGCGGGGAATGGCGCATGATGCAGTATCTCCCCATCCCCTACATCTCCCCTTGGCTGCTGGCCGTGCTGGTCATCCTCGTCGTCTGGGAGGCCGCCTGGAAGGCCGTCGGGCTCTGGAAATCAGGCAGGAACAACCAGCTCGCGTGGTTCGTGTGCATCTTCATCTTCAACACCGCGGGGATACTGCCCATCGTCTACCTCAAGTTCTACCAGAAGAACAACGCCGGCAACACCAAAGCTAAAGAGACTCCAAGGAAAAAGGGACAAAGATAACCATCGATAAGGCACCGATCATCCCTTGATCTTCATCCCGCCCGAGGGCAGCGCCCGGATGATCTCGTCAATCGTTCCCGCCTTCAGCCGGTGGCGGATGGTCTTGGCGATGTCGCTCGGCTTGCCGTCTCCCTGCGATATAACAATGACGGAGCTGCAATGCTTCCTGACCGCGTTGAGGGGGCCGGCCATTATCTTCCCGTCTTCAGTGGCGCCGATGGCAAGGTTGACCGCATTTTCTATGTACGCCGTTTTTCCGTAGATCATGAACGCCCCTTTCGTGAGGTATTCTCCCGCCTGAGCCTTCTTGGAGATTTGCTCCGGGGAAACGGAGAAGACCGGGGAATTGGAAAGGCCGAGCTTCCACGCCCTGCTGAAGGTGCATGTCGCATCGGCTGCCTCCCTCAGGGTGGCCTCTCCCGGCGACTTCCCTTCGGCCTTGACGATGAAGAACGGCGAGCCGGCCATGTCGGTGTGGAAGACCAGATCGTTGGCTTCCGCGTGCTTCTTGATGATGACCTCGTTGGACGTCGCGTCCCTGCCGCCGATGACGAGGAAACCCTCTGAGGAGACGAACCAGCGGAACTTCTCGTACCACTCCTTCTTCCGCGACACGGCCTTGCGCTGCTCCTCCTGCCTGCCCAGCTCCCTGTCGCGCTTCCTCTCCAGCTCCGCGAGCTTTTTCCTGTTCTGCTCCAGGGACTCCCTCGCGCCCTCTGCCTTCTTCGCTACCTTCTTGGCGCGGTCGTAGTGCAGCGCGGCGTTCTCCTCTAGGGACTTGTCAACGAAGAGGGTGATGTTCATGGTTTTCCCGGTTAACGATATGATGTATAAAACTGTTGCTATCAGTTGCCATGGCCCTCCCTTTTCATTGCCCGCTTCGCGGGCTTAGAGTGGCGCGCCCTCCAGAACTGGGCCGGGCGCGCTTCGTTTTGCGCCCGCAATGGGGCGCACTATCGAAGCGCCGCGCTGCAGCACTGGCGCGGCGCGTAACTGTCTCCGCCCGGAGGGCGGCAAAGAAGCGTTGTCCCGCCCTCTTGTTTTATCAAAACCTATTTAAAACAATGAGCCGACGGTCCTCCCATGCAAAAGAGGGGCCTTGCGGACAATGCATTTGCCATCGCCCTCGGCGCGGTCGTGGTCATCGCCATCGCTATTGTCGGGGTGAGCGCCGTGAACACCGTCAGGGAAAGGGCATGCAAGGCGGAGCTCGCCGATTTCCAGCTTTTCTTCTCCCATCTCAGCGAGGGCATGCGCCCGGGCACCGTCAACGAGGAGTCCGTCAGCATCCCCTGCGGGGCAAAGAAGCTCTACATCATGGATTCCAGCCAGCTGCCGGAGGCGGACTGGTTCGCGGACTACCCGCTTGTCCGGGACAGCGTCAAGGGCAAGGCGACCAATACCATCTTCCTGATGAAGGACGAACAGGTGCTCTCCTCCTTCGAGGCCCCCAACGTCCAAGTGAGGTATCCCCGCTTCCTCTGCCTGCTGCCGAAGAGCGGGAAGGCAACGCTCCGGGTGGAGGGCTTCGGCGGCTCTGTCTCTCTCGATCCGGTGTGCAGCCAGCCGACGTGCGACGAGGTCCTGGAGCCGTTCGATGCCGGACGCATCACCAGGGTATTCAGGGAGAGCGACAAGGCGGACTGCCCCGGATGCGTGGACCAGGAATTCTCCTCGATTCCGGAAGAATTGGGCAAGGCGAAGACGCTCTACCAGAACGTGAAGATCTACCGGAAATACAGCTACTGCGACGGCAAGATGAAGATCCACCTCTTCTTCAGGCCGGAGGACGGCGTCGTCGCCAGGGACTTCCGCTTCTTCGAGGCCATCCCGAAGAGCTGCATCGAGAACCTCGACCAGGTGCTGGACGGCATGACCCGGCCGGACAATGGAGTCTCGTTCGTGCAGCCCGATCCCCTCCTGATGTGGGGCTTCTCCACGCTGGATGAGGACACCGAGGTGGAGTACGGCTTGGACATCATCCTGAAAGACGAGTGCGCGGCATCCATCGACGGGAGCGCTTTGGCGCGGGAAGTGGAGAAGAAGGGGGAGGTGCTTGAGCCGACTGCCCTCACCCCCGATGAGGCGAAGAGCAACTCTGACCTGCAGTCCGGCAAGGTCGAGGCTCCACCGGAATCCCAGCAGCAGGAGCTGCGCATCACCAGCATGCCACCCACCACGGTGAAATTGGGGGATAACTATTCCTACCAGGTGGAGGCCAGCGAGTCCGGCAGCCTCTTCACCCTGACGCAGGCCCCCGCAGGGATGACCATCACCCAATCGGGGCTCATCACCTGGAAGCCAGGCAAACAGGGCAAGGAGCGGGTCAGCGTCCGCGCCCAGCAGCAGGGCGGAAAGGCCGCCACGCAGGAGTTCACCGTCCTGGTCGCGAGGAACTGCCAGGGCCACGCCGAGAGGAGATGCGCTGCCGGAGACGTGTGGTCTTTCGACAGCTGCGGTGTCCGCGAGGAGAGGGTGAGCGACTGCTGGTTCGGGTGCAGGAACGGGAACTGCTGCCTCTTTTGCTGATCATTTGGAAGGCATATGGCCCATCTCTGCAGGCATAAAAAATAAAAAGCAAGGAAAGATTGGCAAATCATACAATGGCACAGCAACAGCCCACGCCGGAGCAGATCAAGGAGCTGCAGGAGAAGATCGCGAAGATGTCCCCCGAGGAGCTCAAGGAGTTCCAGAAGAAGCAGTGCATCTTCTGCCACATCGTGGCCGGGAAGGTCCAATCAAGGAAGGTGTACGAGGACGAGCACACGCTCGCGGTGCTCGACATCAATCCCGCGAATCCGGGGCACATCCTCCTGCTGACCAAGGAGCATTATTCCATCATGCCGCAGCTCCCCCCGGAGGTGCTGGAGCACGTCTTCCTCGTCGCGAAGAAGCTCTCCAACGCGCTGCTCCGCGCGGTCGACGCCCGCGGCTCCAACATCATGGTGGCCAACGGGGTGGCGGCAGGCCAGAAGGCGCAGCATTTCATCGTCCACATCATCCCGCGCAGGGAGAAGGATGGGGTGGTGTTCGAGCTCCCCCAGCGGCAGCAGAACGAGGACAGCCTGCAGCAGATCGCGAACGAGCTGGCCAAGTCCCTGGGAGCGCCCGCGCCGAAGAAAAGCGCCGCGCTGCTGCCCGACATCATGGAGAGGATAAAGGAGACCGAGCACAAGGACCATCAGGAGCGGAAGAGGAAGCACGAGCGCGTGCCCGCCAAAGGCGCTGATGCCCCTGAGAAGCCCTCTCCTGCCGCGCCTTCCGGCAACAAGGGGGAAGAGAAAGAAAAACCTCCAAAAAAACAGCCTGGCGGCGACATCAACCTCGATGACATCGCGCGCCTCTTCGGGGCCAAAAAATGAAGAAGGACAGCTGCCTCATCTGCCAGATCGTGGAAGGGAAGATCCCCTCGTTCAGGGTGTACGAGGGCCACCGCGCAGTGGCCATCCTCGACGTCAACGGCGCGAACCCCGGGCACTGCTTCGTCATCCCTAAAATCCACTACCCCATCCTTGAGCAGGTGCCGGACGATGACATTGCGGAGGCGTTTTCCATCGCGAACAAGCTCTCCGTCGCGCTCTTCGACCACCTGGGGGCGGAAGGGACCAACATCTTCGTCGCGAACGGCATCCCGGCCGGGCAGACGGTGGCGCATTTCATGGTGAATGTCATCCCCCGCAGGCAGAATGACGGCATCAACCTCCAGTGGCAGCCAAAGCAGATCACCGAGGAAGAGGTCGCGACCATAGAGCTCAAGCTGAAGGACGAGCTGGCCGGCACGGGAGTGAGCCACGCCTCCCGGAAGGCGGCGGCGAGAAAAAGCGTGCCGAGCGTGCGGACCGGCGCTCCCCGGCCTTCCCCCGCGGCATGGGACGGGGATGAGGATCCCGCCGTCACGCATCTGAGGAGGATCCCCTGATGGAGTTCCCCGTGATCATCGGCTCTCTTGGCGTCTTCCTGCTGCTCTTGGCGTTCTTCCTCAACCTCTTCAAGTTCCTCATGCAGGACACCAGGGCGTATGTCATCCTCAACATCATCGGCGGTGGCCTCGCGTGCTACGCGTCCATCCTGATAGGCTTCCTTCCCTTCGTCATTCTCGAGGGCACGTGGGCTGTCGTTGCGGCGGTCGGGCTGGTGCGGTTGTTTGGCAAATAATTGATTGGTTTTGATGGCTGTTGTGCGGACAAGGATGCCTCCACCAAAACTTTTATATACTACTTAATAGTAATAACTAAAATATGGCCGCTGTCGTTGACTTAACCGTCCCGCAAAACGAATTTTGTCTGGATGGCATCCCTACAGAAGTCACCATCGCACGGTTTGATGGCACGCATGCTCCTGTTGAAGGAAGTCCCACTCTCGATAGGATAGTATTCACAGATCCGGCCACGCAATCAGAATCTACGGAAGAATCTGCCTTAATCGGTACTTTTGCGTTCAATGGGACGGCGCTGCTCACTCCATCAGCAGTAAATGAGCAATACAGGACCAGCCTCGGTGTTCGGCAGGTGACTAATGAGCAGCGAGAAGGAAAATTGCTCGTCTTGGACCTCGCTTCCGGAACTCGTTACAGCCGTGAAGGAATCACGGGGCTGCTGCAATGCGCGGGAATTCTTGACTGCCACTGCCAAAAAACGGCTGCGCAGAGATATATCCTCCTTTTCAGGACAGGCCTTATGGGAAAAATCTTGGAAACGGTGGATGAAAAAGGGGTCCCAGACGGCGAGCAGTTTGGAATGGTCCAACGCGACAGGCCAGGGATAACAGCAGATGGGGCAAGATTTCTTGCAGGGCTGGACATTGCCAAGGCGTACATGATCGACAACACCAGCTTTGAACTACCGGGGACAAAAGGATACCTCGCAACACAAATACTCATGAACCCTGAACCGGCTAAAAATGCATTTGTCCCGCTCGTCTATCACGTTACCAATACTACAAGCCAGGAATTCGATGATGTGATAAAAACGGGAAAAGCCCGCGCCCGGATTGAGGTGGGAAATGTCCCCAGCGTCCCATTGCCGGGCTATCCTGTGGCAGTCAAAGCTTACGCAAAATAGACAACGCATTCTTTCTCTAATGCCCAACCGCGTCCGGCGCCTTCTCCAGCTCCTCGGGCTTCTCCAGCAGGGCCACAAGGTCCTGCATGAACCGCGCGGCGTCCGCTCCCGAGATCACGCGGTGGTCGTAGGTGAAGGAAAGGGGAATCATCTTCCGCGGCCCGATGCGGGCCTGGCTGCTGCCCTTGTCCACGCCGAGCACGGTCAGCACGTCCTTCGTCCTGCCCACGCCCAGCAATGCCGTTTCAGGGTAGTTCAGGATGGGGGTGAAGTGCTCCACGCCGAACATGCCCAGGTTTGAGACGGTAAATCCCCCTCCCTTCAGGTCCATGAGGTTGATCTTCCTGCTCCGCGCCTCGTCGCTCAGCTTCCTGATCTCCTCCGCTATCTGCTCCACGGCCTTTGTGTTGGACCTCTTCACCACGGGCACGATGAGGCCGTCGTCGGTGTCCACCGCCACCCCGATGTTGTAGTATTTCTTCATGACGGCCTCGTCGCCCTCAAGGGTGGAATTGATGGCCGGATGCTTCTGCAGCGCAATGCCGAGGGCGCGGACGATGTAGGCGAGCGCGGTCACCTGCTTCCCTTCCGCCTTCTTCTGCTCCCGGTTCTTCTCGAGCTGGGTGATGTCCGCGGTGTGGAAATTGGTCACCTGGGGAGCGGTGTAGAAGGACTCGGTCATGTGCTCCGCCACCTTCCTCTTCACGCCCCTGATCTGCTGCCGCTCGAGAAAGCCGTAGAAGTCGTACTTGCGCACGTGCGCGGACTTGGGCTTCGGCTGCAGCGCAAAGGAGCGCATCGGCTGCCCTGCGGCGGGAGATCCCTGCCCCGGTGCGGGAGCGCCTTCCTGCGCTTGTGCTACGGTGAGGACGTCCTGCTCGGTTATCCTGCCGCCGGCCCCCGTTCCCTTCACCTTCGAGAGACCGACTTTCCTCTCCTGGGCGAGCTTCCTGACGGCAAGGGTGGCCTGAACTCCCGGTGATGATGAGGGTGATGGTGCCTGCTGCGGCCGGCCATAAATGGGGGACACCTCCTTCGCCTCCTCGACGAAGCCCACGACGCTGCCGGTGTAGACCTCCCCTGTTGGAACGGGGGCCGGAGACGCCGCAGCCGCGGGAGCCGAAGCGGAAACGGCCTTCGCATCCTCCCCTTCCAAGGCGATGGTGACGAACACCTGGCCGACGGTGATGGTGTCGCCTTCCTTGAAGTGTAGCCTTGCGATGGCGCCTTTCTTCGGGGAGGGCATCTCCACGACAGCCTTGTCAGTCTCCACCTCGGCGATGGACTGATCGGCATTCACCTGGTCGCCCTCCTTGACGAGCCACTTGACCAGCTCGCCCTCGTGGATGCCTTCGCCGACGTCCGGGAACCTGAATTCGTATGGCATTTTAGTGATTGAATCGCTGTGCTTTGCTTTTTATCCTTGCCCGCTTCGCGGGNNGGGAACGGGACGTCCGGCGAGGTGACGCGCTCGACCGGGGCCTGCAGGCTCAGGAGGGCCTTCTCGTTGATCTGCGCGATGATCTCGGCGGCGAAGCCGCACGTCTTGGGAGCCTCATGCACGACGACGCATCTTCCGGTCTTCTTGACGGAAGCGATGATGGTGCCCTCGTCCAACGGGGAGATGGTGCGGAGGTCGATGAGCTCGACAGAATATTTGCTGTTCATCTTTGCCACGGCGTCCATGGACTGCTTGAACATCGAGCCCCAGCTGATGAGCGTGATGTCAGAGCCTTCCTGCACGACCTGCGCCTTGCCGAGGGGGACGGTGTAGTCCTCCTCGGGAATGTCCTGCTTGATGGCCCGGTAGATGCGCATGGGCTCGTAGAAGATGACCGGATCTGGATCACGGATGGCGCTGGCCAGCAGGCCCTTCGCGTCATACGGGTTGCTCGGGATGACCATCTTGAGGCCGGGGACATGGGCGAAGATGCTTTCTCCTGATTCGCAATGCAATTCCAGCGCCCTGATGCCGCCGCCGTAGGGCGTGCGGATGACCATGGGGCAGGAATAGGAGCCGCGGCTTCTCGTCCTTATGCGGACCGCGTGGCTCAGAATCTGGTCGAAGGTCGCGTACATGAACCCGGAAAACTCTATCTCGGCCACCGGGCGCATGCCGTTGATGGCCAACCCGATAGAGGTGCCGACGATGCCGAGCTCTGCCAGCGGGGTGTCGCACACGCGCTCCGCGCCGAACTCCCTGATGAGGCCGTCCGTTGCGCGGAACACGCCGCCGTCAAGGCCCACGTCCTCGCCGAGGATCATGACCTTCTGGTCGCGCTTCATCTCCTGGCGCAATGCCATGTTGATGGCCTGGACAATCGTCGCGACGGTCATTGGAATCCCATCTCCTTCATCTGCCGCTCCAGCCGCTCGGGCATCTTCCCGTAGAGGGTCGTGAACATGTCGCTTGGAGAAGGGTCAGGCATCTGCTCGAATTTCCCGACCTGCTCCTCGATGTGGTCCTGGTATTTCTTCAGGAGGGCATCCTTGTATTGCTGGCTCCACAGGCCCTTCTTCTGGAGGAACTTCTCCATGCGCACCACGGGATCGAGCTCCTTCATCCTCTGCGCCTCGGCCTCGTCCCGGTATTTCTTCGCATCGTCAGAGGTGGAATGGTCGCCCATCCTGTATGTCAGCGCCTCGATGAACGTCGGCCCTCCCCCGTTCCTTGCCTTCTCCAGCGCCTTTTTCATGATCATGTAGACCGCGATGATGTCGTTGCCGTCCACCTGCACCCCTTCGACGCCATAGGAGATGGCCTTCTGGGCGATGGTCTCGGATTTTGTCTGCTGTTCCCTTGGCACGGAGATCGCCCACTGGTTGTTCTGGCAGAACAGCACGGTGTTGGCCTTGAAGACCTGGGCGAAGTTCAGGCTCTCGTGGAAATCCCCCTTGGATGTCGCGCCGTCGCCGAACACCCCCACGGCAACCTGCTTCTTTCCCTGCAAGCGGGCAGCCCATCCTGCGCCGACGGCATGCGGGATGTGCGTCCCCACGGGGATCGCGATGGGGAAATTCTGGACCTCCTCCTCGTTGTAGAGGCCCCGCTCGTCGCCGTTCCAGTACATCAGGAGGCGGTAGATGGGGTGCTTCCTCGCGATGAGCATGCCGGACTCCCTGAACGAGGGGAAGAGCATGTCCTGCGGCTGCATGGCGAGGGCGGCGCCAACCTGGGACGCTTCCTGGCCGGCCACCTGGATGTAGGTGCCGATCCTGCCCTGGCGCTGCATGGTGAACGCCTTCTGGTCGAAGGCGCGGATGAACACCATGGACTCGTACATCTGCCTGAGCTGCTCGTCAGAAAGCCGGGGCATGAGGGACTGGTCGGCATTGCCGTCCTTGTCCAGCACCTGGTAATAGTCAACCCCGAACGTCGCGACTGTCTTCTTCACCATCGTACACGGTCTTTTTGCCTGTTTTTTAAAGATTTCTGTGGTGGGGTAGCGCAAAAGAGAGGAGAAACTGCAGCCCCTCCTTAGAATCTCTGCCCTGTCTGAACGGATGATGTGATGGTCTGTTCCAGGGAAATGAGACTGCTTTTAGCCGCTTCAACGACCTGGGCCGCCTTTGTGTAGGCCGTGTGGTACCATTGGGAACAATTTGCGTTCCACACATGGTAATGACCTCCCACGCTTTTCGGACCGTATGTTAAATGATTGGCACCGGGCTCAAAGTATCGGTCATCATTCACCTGCAAGACCGGGGATGGCTCTCTGGCTGCCGAATGATCCACTCCGGTGCTTCCCTGGGCATGGATTTTAAGGACATAAACCTGGCCATTTTCTTTGACTGGATAGAGGGCAATAAACTGGCTCGTGTATGGTTCAACGTGGTGGACCGTCGCAGGAGGCGTCTTCGAGAGGTTAGAATTCAACAGCCAGGTCGCCAATTCAAGCCTGCCATCCCATTTCGTTTTTCCTTCACAGGCCTGCTTTACTGCATAGGCGATGGAACTGTAATCCGGTTTCCGCTGAAGATGGTACGCAAGTCCTCTTTCCCTGATAGTATCGGCATCGAGATGGCCCCAACCAGCGCCAAATGCACCGAATCCTGCGACAACTCCCGCACCTACGACCAGAATTTTTGCCGTCTCGTTGATGAAATCACCCTTTCTGAATTTCCCTTGGGTACTCCTCCCTATCTCCTTAAGGGGGGTGTTTTTAATAATTTGGGATTCAGGTTCTGTTGCGTTATCGGGAGGTCAGCATGTTTTTTGTGAATAACCACCTTATAAACTACCCGTTGATGCAACAGAACCGGGATTCATGCGTCCGCGGCGACGCCGTTCTTCCCATGCGATATCCTATCCTTCTGGATGATGTTCCTGATGAACAATTCCCCTGCCCGGTATGAGCTCCTGACAAAAGGCCCGGAGGCGACAAAGGCGAAGCCCATCTCCTCTCCTTTTTGCTTAAAGAATGCGAATTTCTCCGGAGAGACATATTCTTCCACCTTGAGGTGCCAGCTGCTCGGCCTCAGGTATTGCCCCAAGGTGAATATCTCCACGCCGATGGCCCTCAAGTCCTTCATCACCTGCATGACCTCTTCGTCCTGCTCGCCGAGGCCCAGCATGATTGACGATTTTGTGTAGATTGATGGATCAAGTTTTTTTACTGTCTCCAGAACATGTAATGACTGGTGATAATCGGCCCGGGGGTCCCTCGCCGTGCGCTGCAGCCTTTCCACGGTCTCGATGTTGTGGGCGATGACATCCGGCTTCGCGTCCGCGACGGTTTGTATGAGGTCTTCCCGCCCCCTGAAATCGGGGATGAGGACTTCGACGATGATGCCGTGATGCGCCTTCTTGACTTCCCGGATGCACTCGGCAAAATGATTTGCGCCCTGGTCTTCCAAATCATCGCGGTCGACAGAGGTGATGACCACATAATCGAACATGCCGACTTCGGCGACGGCCTGCGCCAGCTTTTGCGGCTCATCAGGGTCGAGCGGCGGGGCCGGAAATGCCGTCTTCACGGCGCAGAACCTGCAGGCGCGGGTGCAGGTGTCGCCCATCACCATGAATGTCGCAGTTCCGCCGTTCCAGCATTCCGAGATGTTCGGGCAGTGCGCCTCTTCGCAGACTGTGTGGAGCTTATGCCTCTTGAGAATATCCTTGATGCCGAGGAAAGGCTCTTTGGTCTCCAGCTTAATTCTGAGCCACTCCGGCTTTGCCAGTTGTCGGTCTGCCATGATACTGGTGATGCCAAAGAGAAAGGAGATAAAAACCTATTGGCTCCTGCGGGGCTTATTCCCCCTTGGCCAGCGCCAGCAGCTTCTCGTACTTCTGCGGGCCGCAGAGCTTTTTCCCGGTCTTCTCGTTGTAGTAGAAGGGGATGCCGCCGCACCAGACCTCTCCCTGCCCGTCCTGGTCCACCTTCTCCAGGAAGGCGGCGTTCTCGGCGTTGTGCCACACCTCGAGCTTGACGAACTCCACGCCCAGCTCCTTCTCCACCTTCCCGACCTCGGGCAGGTTGGCATGGCAGTGGTCGCATTCAGTCCCGGTAAACATGATCAGTCTTCC
>DUHN01000063.1 GCA_013330825.1 Candidatus Woesearchaeota archaeon
TATTCGTTCATGCGCATAACCATTTTGGTGCGTCTTGTGAGGGCCAGGTATAGCCACCCAAATGTTTAAATAGTAACTTCCAAGCGTCCGTTCCATGCCAAGGGGGAAAAAGAAGATGTCTGCGGGGCAGGAAGGCACCGAAGTCCCCGCGCTGCTCTGGAAGCGGGCTGCCGCATTCGTCATCGACGCGGCCATTGTTTATGCCATCCTCTTCCTCGCCATCGGGGGCAAGCTGGCGACGGCGCTGCCGGATGCGGCCTCGTTCGCCGAGAGCTACGCGCTCATGGCGGAGTCAAGCGTCCTCAACTGGGTATCTGTCATCTTCTCCCTGATGCTCCTCCTGTACTTCCTGCTCCTCGAGAGGAGGTTCGGCCAGAGCATCGGCAAGATGGTGATGGGGCTGCACGTCCAATCGGACAGCGGTCACATCTCGTTCTGGCAGCATCTCGGCAGGGCGATGTTCCTCATCCCAGTGTTCCCGTTCATGGTGCTGTGGATAGCGGATCCCATCGCGATGCTGTTCACCCGGAACAACAGGCGGCTGAGCGAGATCGTGAGCAAGACGCGCGTCGTCGAATACCGGGAACTCCCTGCTGCCCCTGATGCGCCAATGACGGATTCCAAGGAAAAAGGAAAATAACGGGATGGACACCACCATGGACGATCAAATGCCGCAGCAAAAAAGGAAATGGCCGTACATCGCCTTCGTCCTGCTCTTCCTCTGGCTGTTCGCCCTCATGCTCTCCTCATTCATCTCGCTCTTCGCCGGCATCGAGAGCGACTCGCTGGGCGGCAACGTGGCCATCATCCCGGTCAAGGGAGTCATCACCGGCGACCCGGGCAGCGGCCTGTTCGACGAGGGAGCGTCCTCCGAGGAGATCGTCAAGCTCATCGAGAAGGCGGACAGGAACCCCGGCATCAGGGCCATCATCGTGGAGATAAACTCCCCCGGAGGCAGCCCCGTCGCCTCTGACGAGATCGCGCAGGCATTGAAGAAGACCAACAAGACGACCGTGGCATGGATACGGGAGATCGGCACGTCAGGCGGCTATTGGGTGGCATCGGCGACAGACCATGTCGTGGCCAACAGGATGTCCGTCACCGGCTCCATCGGCGTCATCGCGTCCTATCTCGACTTCTCTGGGTTCATCGGGCGCTATAATGTTTCCTATGAAAGGCTTGTCGCTGGCAAGTACAAGGACATCGGCACGCCGTTCAAGGAGATGACCCCCGAGGAGCGCGTGCTCTTCCAGAACGTGCTGGACGACCTCAGGGACAACTTCATCGACGAGGTCGCGGCCAACAGGGGCATGGACAGGAAGGACGTCGAGAGGCTCGCGACCGGCCTGTTCTACCTGGGCAGCGAGGCGAAGGGTCTCGGGCTGGTTGACGAGCTGGGCGGCAGGGGCGAGGCCATCGCCTACATCGAGCAGAAGGAGGGCATCAAGGCCCAGGTCGTGAAGTACAAGCCGACGCCCTCTTTCGTCGACATCCTACAGGGCGCATTCAGCGAGCAGTCGTTCCACGTCGGCCAGGGCATCGGCGACGCATTGGTGGAGAAGGGGAAAACTTCTTCGGTGCAGATCACCGCATAGCGCCGTTCCGAGACCGTCAAGATGGGGGCGGACACGCAGGGCAGCACCAGTTCACGGGGATGTCATCAGTACCGTCTGCACATCGGCAGGGGGTTGCCCCGAACCTTTTTGACACGCTTCCCTTCGGTACGCGGTCAAAAAGCTTCACCAAAAAGGAGCCCGCTACACGCGGGCATTTCCAACGGAAACTTCGTTTCCGTGGTTCCGGAGGTCTCGCCTCCGAGAACTTTTGGTCAAGCTTTTCTTGGCCGACTTCATGAAAACGCTTTGCGTTTTCAGGATGCCGGAGACTTGGTCTCCGTGCACGCAGAGGAGGCGAAGAAAAGGTTGGAGTTGAGCCGATGCTGCCCCGACCGGCGGGAGGTGTCCGCCCATACATTAAGTGGACGGTCTCACCCGTTCCCACCAAAAGATTTAAAACATTTACAATTTCTGTAAAGCAAATGCGTAACACACACCTGCTTCTCCTTGCTGGCTTGTTCCTCATCATCGTGCTCGGTGGCTGCTCCCAGCCGGAGACCAAGCGGGCATCCCAGGTCCTGGACACCAACACCGAAAAGCCGGTCACGGCCGGCCTGGTGAAGGGCGACCTTGCGCCGGCCTTTCTCCTCGCGGCGCCGGACGGCAGGCAGATCTCATTGGAGAGCTTCAGGCAGAAGCCCGTGCTGCTGTACTTCTTCACCACCTGGTGCCCCTACTGCAGGGAGGACCTCACGACACTGTCTAAAGTGTACGCGGACTACAGCGCGGAGATGAGCATCGTGGCCGTCGGCATGGACCTTGGCGAGAGCGAGGAGAAGATAGGGAATTATAAGGAGCAGTTCCCCGCGCTTTCGGGAGTGCTGTTCCTGAAAGGCAACATGGACATCCTCACCTCCTACCAGATAAAATACACCACCACCAAGTATGCCGTCGGGAATGACGGAAATATCCTATACGCGGGCTCCGGGGCGCTGACGGAGCAGCAGTGGCGCATCCTGCTCGATGCGATGACGGGAAGGGCGGCATAAGTTCCTGTTTCCGCACATTTATAAATTCTGGTTGTTCTCCAACCTTGAGGCGATGACGAACCTTTGACATCGATGTGCTGAACATGATGAGAAGGAGTAACTGCGGAGCCTCGCTTTTCAATAGGTTTTTATAGGAATTTCTTCCTTCATTGCGCATGGACCATGTATTTGATACCGGGGGCAAGAAAGCATCCGGCCGCGTCAGGAGCGCGCAGCACGCCTTCAGGGTGAAGGATACTGAGGCGACCAAGGCTGCCCACACCAGGAAAGCCATCCACGCAGCAGAAGAGCACAAGGAAGGCACCCACATCGGCGATTTCGTCTTCGGGGCCATCGACGGCTCTGTCACCACGTTCGCCGTCGTCTCCGGTGTCGCGGGCGCGGCATTGTCATCGAACATCGTCATCATCCTCGGCCTCGCCAACCTTCTCGGGGATGGCATCTCCATGGCCGTGGGCAACTACCTCAGCTCAAAGTCGGAGCGGGAGTTCATCCAGGGCGAGCGCAGGAGGGAAGAATGGGAGATTGAGCATTACCCTGAGGGCGAGCGTGAGGAAATCAGGGAGATCTTCCGCAGGAAGGGCTTCAGGGGCAGGCAGCTCAAGCAGGTCGTCAAGACCATCACTTCGGACAAGAAGATCTGGGTGGACACCATGATGGCAGAGGAGCTCGGCCTGTCCGAGGATCCCAAGAGCCCGGCGATGAAGGGCATCGTCACCTTCGCATCGTTCGTCGCCGTCGGCTCCATCCCCCTTATCCCCTACGCCCTGGGGCTGTTCTTTGACACGAGCGTGAAGCCCATCGAGTATCCGCTGTCATTTGGCATGACGTTCGTCGCCTTCTTCATCATCGGCTCCGTCAAGACCTATGTGACGGGCAAGCACTGGTTCAAGTCCGGCATGGAGACCCTTTTCGTGGGGGCATTGGCCGCTGGGGCCGCGTACGCGGTCGGGTTCTTTTTGAGGGGGCTGGCATAGCAGCCAGGTCAAGAGAATCGCGCCATTGCCGGCGCGCACCCTATTGCGAAGCACGATTGTGCCCTGTCACCGGCAAAAACTATTCTATTTTCTCCTCACGATAGAAAACAGATACGTCTTGTACATATGCTGCGGCCTGAACTTGTTCTTGAAGTTGAGCAAAGAATATCCTGATCCCCCGAAATCAACGAGCTTGTATCCCTTTTTCTTGAGCAGTATCAGGTCCATGAGGTTGGCGAATTCCCCCAGCCCCTTGTGCCGGTAATTCAATATGCCGATGGCGGAGTAATAATGCTTCTCCCCGTTCTGTACGTTCCAGCCGGCGGTGATGGTGCACGGCTCGCCGTCCACGTAGATGGTCTTCGCGGTCCTGAACCCCCTGAAGCCGGAACCGATGACGTTCTGGTAGTATTCCCGCGTCACGGTGTCGCTGTGCCTCCTTTTCCGCTCCCATTGGCGCAGGACGGCCAGGAGCTTGCCCTTCGGGACTTTTTTCGAGTCCACGGTGCGGATGCGGTGATGCTTGGCGAACCGGTTGCGGATGTTGCGCATCTTCTTCCATCTCCTCCCCTTTAGGCGGGAATCGAACAGCTCCATGCGGAACACCGGCCAGTAAAGGATGCCATTCGCCCGGCACGCCCTGAAGCGCCGTGATGCCGCAAGCCCGGACACGATCTCCCTGCGGAAGGGCTCGCTCACCTCAAGCGTGACCTTCTTCATCTTGTTCCTGACGAGCGCATAAGAAAGGATGTCCTGGAGAATCCTGAAACGTCTTTCAGGCGGTGCGAGGATGCCGTCGGGAAAAAGGCCCAGCACATCATTCTTGAGATTGCCGAGGGCGTACATCCCCCCTGGGAAGGAGAACGCCACCAGCGCGCTGCCCGGCGCCTCTGTCGCGAGATAATGGTGGAGGTTGTGCTCCACGCTGTGGCCGTATTTTTTTATGGCCGTGTTGAGAAGGGGACGGTGTTTGCGGACATCTCTGATGACTTTCATGCACGTCAGCTCTAATGCACCATCCATTTGTTAAAAGTTTTTTAAATGTTTCTGATTTGGTGCGCATGAGAA
This sequence comes from Candidatus Woesearchaeota archaeon, assembly GCA_013330825.1. GTDB lineage: Archaea > Nanobdellota > Nanobdellia > Woesearchaeales > GW2011-AR4 > GW2011-AR11 > GW2011-AR11 sp12027u. Next base: position 4,651 of record DUHN01000063.1, read on the forward strand.
AAATAAACAACGAAGAAATGCAGGGGAAAAAAGGAATGGAGAAAGAAAAAGGATGATGCGCTCAGATGTCAACGACGACAAACGCCGCCCATCCTTCCTTTGTCTTTTCCACCTTGAACATATGGTAAGTGACGGCCTTGATGTCGCTCTTCAGCGTGTGCTTCCTTTGGTCGATGGTGTCCCCCGCTATCTCCGCCTTCAGGGAATATTTCTTGTTGCTTTGAGTGATGGAAACAGCGGATTTCTTCCCCAGCAGTTGCTTGGCGTCCTTCAGGTAGAGCAGCTCGGAGAGAAAATCAAAAAGCAAGGTGTCCAGGGAATCCGATTCCAGCGCTATGCTCTCCCTCTTTTTTCCCTCAATGGTCCTGATGTCCGCGCTCTGCTCGAAGATCGCGAGGGCCGCGTTCTCGAACAGCCCGTTGACGTTCTTGCCGTAAATCTCGAAGGCGACGTCCGCGATGGCGACATCGTCGATGATTTTGTATTTCCCCATGTTACCCCTTCACGTTGCCACAAGGGATCAGTTTCACGACCTTCTTGGAGATTCCCGCATTGTGCACGGTCTCAATGACCTCATCCACGTCCTTATAGGCCATGCCCGCCTCCTCCGCGAGCCCGGACATCGATACCGCGCGGACGTAGATGCCCCTCTTCTCCATCGCCTTCTGCAGGGATTCGCCGTGCACCTGCTTCTTCGCGGCCGCGCGGGACATGGTCCTGCCGGAGCCGTGCGCGGTGCTGCCGAACGTCTCCCTCATCGCCTGTTCCGTGCCGACAAGCAGGTGCGACCCCGTTTCCATGGAGCCGCCGATGATGATGGGCTGCCCGGCCTTCCTGTAGAGCTTGCACAGCTCCGGATGGCCCGGCGGGAACGCCCGGGTGGAGCCTTTGCGGTGCACGACCACCTTTTTCTTTTTTCCGTCGATCTCGTGCTCTTCCACTTTGGCGATGTTGTGGGCGACGTCATAGACGAGGTTCATCTCCAGCTTCTCTGCCGGGGTCTTGAACACTTTTTCAAATGCTTCCCTGATGCGGTGGAGGATGACCTGGCGATTGGCGAACGCCATGTTGGCCGCGCAGGCCATCGCCCCGTAATAGTCCTGCCCTTCCGTGCTCCGGAACGGCGCGCACATCAGCTCCCGGTCGCGCACCTCGATGTTGTATTTCTTCACCACACCCTCGAAGACGCGCAGGTAATCGGTGCCAATCTGGTGCCCGAATCCCCTGGAGCCGCAGTGCACCATGATGACGACCTGCTCCGGCGTGTGGATGCCGAAGGCCTTCGCCGTCTCCGGGTCGAAGATGTGCTTCGCATGGACCACCTGCGCCTCAAGATAGTGGTTTCCCGATCCCAATGTCCCGAGCTGGTCGATGCCCCGGGAAACGGCCTTCTCGCTCACTTTCGAGGGGTCCGCCCAGTCGATCCTGCCGTAGCTCTCCGTGCGCTCGATGTCCGCTTTCCAGCCGTAGCCTTTCTCCACGCACCACGACGAGCCGCTGAGCATGACGTCGGTGAATTCCTTCTTGTTGACCTTGACGAATCCCTTGCAGCCGACGCCGGCAGGGACGGACTTGAACAGGGTGTCAATCAGCTCCTTGAGTTTTGGCCGGACTTCCCTGTATGTCAGATTGGTGGTGACCAGCCTCATTCCGCAGTTGATGTCGAAGCCGATGCCGCCGGGGGAGATTATGCCTTCCTCTGCATCAAAAGCAGCCACGCCGCCGATGGGGAAACCGTCAAGGGCCGAATAAGAATGCTCTTACTCAGAATCCCCAGTGCCCATCAGGCATGCAGAATGCATACTTTTGAATTCCCGGAAGGCAGGCAACGTTTGTTACCTGCTCAAAGACTCCCGCGTCCATTCCCTGCAGGAGCTTCCTGCTTGCATAAATCCTCGCAGGCACCAACATCCCTTTTTTGTAGCTAGGGGGGATCTCCCAGATGTAGTCAGTCACCTGCGTTATGTCCTTTGGTTTCTCGATGTTCCTGTCCATTCATGACCTCCTTCTGCTTGATGGTGAGACAATAGTAGAGAGAACCGGTGCTGTTCTTCCACGGGCCGAAGAGCCTTGAATGAAGGCGGAGCTTATTTAAAGCTTTCTTCAGGGCGGCGAGATTATCTTTCCTTATCGAGTACAAATGAATCTCGTGCCTTGATTGCCTTGTTCTGCCTTTGCTGCTGACAAATGCAAGAAGTCCGTCTTTTGTTTCAGGAATGCTCCAGGAATAATCCGCATAAGAAGACATTGCCTCTTCCAGTTTTTGCTTCTTCTTCGGGTGAAGGAAGCCGATATATTCCTGAAACCTCTGCAAATCATCCTTCCCGCAGACAGTCAAGCGCCATATCATGCGATTGGTCCGTTTTTTAATTTCAGAATGAACGCCAAATCGCCTGAGCGCTTTCTGGACACTAAAGATACCAGATTCATTGCAGCAATCGGCTCCCACAAGCCTGCTTTTCGCCGGTTGGTTCTCAACCCATCCCTCGCAATCAAAGAAGGCGCGGAGCCAGTGGCGGAGATTCTCCTTGCTGGGTTGTGGCAATCGCCACTCATAAGAACAGTAGGAATATTCTTTCGCCAGGAAATGATAGATACTTTTGTTGGAGATCTTGCATCGGCCATGGCCAATAATCGGGCTGAGGCCAAAAGCGGCCTTGAATCTCCCTTGAAAGTCCCTAAGCAGGGTGCCATTGGTGTTTCTCAGGCCGATATGATAGTACTTGTGCTTTTGAGTGGAAGGATTTCTTACAACATAGCCATCTGCACACAAATACCCATGCACTGCCGCGAGGTTTTTGTCGAATTTCATCCCCATTACTGCTACGTTTGAAGAAGGCAGCACTGCCAGTTTAGTTTATAAATTTCCCGTCGGTGGTTGTCCAGTGCTCGGGCACAACCTTTCCCTTTTATTCTTTCAGTATAGCCTTCCGCCTATCGGCACGTCCCGTTCCGGCTGGATGAGGACGCATTCCTTGTCCTCCCCCGGAACCCCTAACGTGAGGACTTCCGATACTGCCGGGCCGATCTGCCGCGGGGGGAAGTTGACGACGCACAGGACGAGCTTTCCCTTCAGTTGCTCCTTGGTGTAGTGCTTCACCAGCTGGGCGCAGGATTTTTTGATGCCCATGCCCGGCCCCAGGTCTATTTTCAGCTTGTAAGACGGCTTCCTCGCTTCCGAGAAGTCCTCGACCTCAACGATGGTGCCGACGCGGACGTCAACCTTCTGGAAATCCTCGAATGTCGCCATGGTAGTGCCTCCTGTGCCTGAAACCGAAGCTAGGCGTAGAACTCACAACACGCTGCAATGTTCTGCGCACGCTCTCTGCGAGAGCCATATCGCGAGCAGGCGCAGGAGCGGGAAGGAAGGAAGTTCTTATTTAAAGGTTGCGGCGTATCTGGTTTTTCAAAATTCCCAGTTGCCTCAGAGTTGGTCTAGCATCTGCGACTATAATTTAATAACATTCTTATTTTTTCAAAGCTTGGTATTGTGTGACCAAGCCGGACAATCCTGAGGCTATCTCAGGAGTCATGCCATTAAGCGCTTGAGTTGGATTCTGCAAAATCGTATGATAGGCACGTGCGATGGAGCCAATTTCCGGCGTGCCGCCTTCGGCGGCCTCACGACGTACCCCCCGAAGGGCGCCGTGGAGGCTGACGTCCCGGCCATAGGCGCAGAAGATGGAGACATCGCCAAAGAGGTGGAGCCCGCACGCCCGCGAGATTGCATTTCCATCTTTGGCATGCTGCTTGACATACTCAGGATCGAGAACGTAAATCTTTGTGGAGCTGATGTTTCCTTCCCCTTTCAGCATGTCCATGTTCAAACTGAAATCATTCCCCTGCCCATAGACGCGCTCTGCCATTTTTCTCTGCACTGGATTGAGCTTGTCCGGCTTTCCTGTGTTGATCTCAAAGTAGGAAAATTCATCACTATGTTTCTGTAAGCCAAGTTCGGAAAGGACGATCTTGAGGGTGTCAGGAGAGGAAATGGCTGCGGCTGTGTCTTCCTGCGAAGGGATGTAATTGCCTGCGCCGAGCAATTGGCTTGCAGCGGCTTGCGGGTTTTTCAGAATGGGATTGGAGCTTCCCCGCGTAAGATAGAGGACGGCATTGTCGCCCTCAACAGTATAAAGAGCACCGTCAGCGGTGTAGAACCAGTTGTTCCTTAAGCCGGGATTTGCCCTTCTCTCTGTGGCAATCTGGTCAGCGTGCCGGATGGTGTCAAGAACAAGATGGGGGACGCTGTCCGCTAATGGGCCAACGACATTTTCCAATCGTGCTTCCAGTGTTGCCGGCTCTGCGGGCGCTTGCTGTGGCATGGGTTCTCAACGGGAGGGGGAACGGAAATGGTATTTAAATCTTTCTATTTTATCTATTTAAGAGTGGTTACGTATACCAAGAACACCATCAGTAAGCACATCCTTTCCCGATCTCCCTCTTCGACTTCAGGAAGAAATACCCGATCACGAAGATGGTGACGATGGGGGAGGCCCATTCGGGAATCTGCGCTCGGTGCGTTGGCAAGTTTACTTAACAGGATAGAAAAATTTATATAATAATGTATATACATATATACTTATGGAAGCGAAACTAGTGCGGAAATTCGGCAATGGAGGGCACGTGGTGCTGCCCAAGGAATACGTCGGAAGAAGGATAAAATTCCTTGTAGGGCGGAAACGCCTTGAGGATATCAGGACAGAGATATTTCAGATGCTCGCCCCCATCCTCCCGGCCATTGAAGGTGTGTACCTCTACGGCTCCTATGCCAGAGGGGAGGAGCGGCCATACTCTGATATTGACATACTGCTCGCGGTCTCAAGAAAAGTTCAGCTGCCAAAGATAGACGAGTATTCTGTCATTCTTGTCACCAAAGATGAGATTGAGAATGTGCTGCGAAAAAAGCCGCTGTTGCTGCTGCCTATCATCAGGGAGGCAATTCCTCTTTTGAACGCGGATCTCATTGGGAAATATCGCCGCTGCCCATTCTCCAAAAGACACGCATCGCAGTTTGTGCAGGAAACGAAAGAAGTCTTGATGGTGGTTGAGCAGGGCATTGCGCTTGGCTTTGAGATTGGCAGTCTGGTCTATTCGCTGATGCTGCGCATACGTAGTCTGGTCATCGTCCAGTGCTTGCTTGCGGATGTGCCATACTCAAAACGGAAGCTGTTTGGAGTGCTTGAGGAATGCGGATTGGATTCCAAGCAGAGCGAGGAAGCGTATGCCATCTACGCGCAGGAAAGGAATGGCAGGAAAGTCGTGCACAGCGTGCATATTGGCAAGGCGGAGATACATATTCTTCTTGGCTGCGCCAGAAGACTGATGAAATCCATCGAGGAGCCATGAGCAAGCGCAAATGCAGAAAAGCGGTGGAGAGCATCCAGTTTCAGATTGACGAGCACCGCCTCGTGAAGCTCAAGAAGGCACAGATGGAGGGAAACATCGAGCTGGCTGGCTATTATGTCAGGGAAATAGAGCGCCTAGAAGAGCAATTGAGGGAAAAGAAGCTGAAGCTGCTGACAAGGAATGAGAGGGTGAGGGTAAGGAAAAGGGGCGAGTCATGATTTCTAGTACTTAGGAATCAGCCCCTCTCACAACCTCCCTCTTCGACTTCAGGAAGAAATACCCAATCACGAAGATGGTGACGATGGGGGAGGCCCATTCGGGAATCTCCGCGCCGAAGGCGTCGGCGAGCATGATGCAGCCCAGCACGAAAAGCGAGTACATCGCCCCGTTCTTGAGGTAGCGGTATTTCTTGATGGTCTCGATGTTCTTGACCGTGAGGTACCTCACCAGGAATGCGCCAAGCCCGTTTCCCAGGATGATGAGGGGGATGGAGAGGGTGAACGCGAACGCTCCAAGGACGCCATCAATGGAGAACGAGGCGTCGATGACCTCGAGGTAGAGGATCTTGGAGATGTCCGATACCCCGGATTTCATGAGGCGCTTCTCGCCCTCCTCCGCATACTGCTTGAAGCCGTGGGTGATGAAGAAGATGGTGGAGCCCAGGACGGCAGCGAACGCAAGGTACGGGTTGATCTTGAGCGCGAACCAGACGATGGACGCGAGCAGGACGGAGACGAGGGCGAAGAACCAGATGCCCTGGCGGTGGAAGAATTCCTCACCCCTGATTCCGTAGTTCTTGGGCTCGATGAACAGCCAGTGGAAGAACAGGAACACCAGGAACGTGCCCGCTCCGATGAGGAGGAACGGGGAGGCGGTATGCACGGCATCGATGATATGGGGGTCGCTGCTGAAGGTGGCGGTGAATGCCTGCCATGCCCCCAGCCCGGGAAGCACGCTCCACACGATCATCCAGGGCAGCAGGCCGCGGGGGACCACGACCGCGATGACAAACCCCCAGGACAGGAACCATCTCCTGGCGCGTTGCCGCATCGTTGAGAGGACTTCCGCGTTGATGACCGCGTTGTCCACCGAGTTCACGGCCTCGAACAGGCACAGCCCGATGATGATGAGGATGAGGGTGATGATTTCCATGGGGCCGGAAGGGAAGAAGAGTGGTTAAAAAGGTTTCTGATGGCGCGGCTCTGTCCCGAAAGTCTGAAA
>DUHN01000010.1 GCA_013330825.1 Candidatus Woesearchaeota archaeon
ACAGAGCAAATCAATCCAAAACCTTTAAATAACAACTCCGCCTGAAAAAACCAAAAAGAGCGACCATGGCAGCAGGCAAAGACGCATTCATTCTCTGGTTTGATGAGCTGTCCATCGATGACGTTCCCCTCGTGGGCGGCAAGAACGCCTCGCTGGGCGAGATGTACCGGAACCTCACCTCCAAGGGAGTCAGCGTGCCAAACGGCTTTGCCGTAACGGCCCACGCCTACCACTACCTTCTGGAGAAGGCGGGCATCAGGGGCAGGATAAAGGACATCCTCTCTGACCTCAACGTCAGCAACATGAAGAACCTGGCCGAGCGCGGCCTGAGGGTGAGGGAGACCATCCTCCAGGCGGAGTTCCCGGAGGAGCTGAATGAGGCCATCATCGAAGCATATGGCAGGCTCTGCAAGCGCTACGGCAAGGACGCCGATGTCGCGGTGAGAAGCTCCGCCACCGCCGAGGACCTGCCGGACGCCAGCTTCGCGGGCCAGCAGGAGACCTATCTCAACATCCGCGGCAACAGGCAGCTCCTGGAGGCGTGCAAGAGGTGCTTCGCCTCGCTCTTCACCAACAGGGCCATCTCCTACCGGCAGCAGAAGGGCTTTGACCATCTCCAGGTCGGCCTCTCCATCGGGGTCCAGAAGATGGTGCGCTCGGACAAAGCCTGCTCTGGAGTGATGTTCTCCATCGACACGGAGACGGGGTTCCGCAACGCAGTCCTCATCAACGGCGCCTATGGCCTCGGGGAGAATGTCGTGCAGGGGGCGGTGAACCCGGACCAGTTCTATGTCTTCAAGCCCACGCTCCAGAAGGGCTACAAGCCCATCATCAGCAAGAAGCTGGGCAGCAAGAAAGTCAAGATGGTCTACAGCGAGCACGAGCACAAGCATACCACGGTGAACATGGACGTGCCGCATGAGGACAGGTTCCGCTTCGTCCTGCAGGACGGGGAGATCCTCACCCTTGCCCGATGGGCGTGCATCATCGAGGACCACTACACCAAGAAGCACGGCAAGTTCACCCCCATGGACATGGAATGGGCCAAGGACGGCATCACCCGGGAATTGTTCATCGTCCAGGCCCGCCCGGAGACCGTCCAGAGCCAGAAGAACCTGAACGTCCTCGAGGAATACCGGCTGCTCCAGAAAGGCCAGGTCCTCGCCCAGGGGCTGAGCGTCGGCACCAAGATAGGCGCGGGCAGGGCCCACGTCATCAAGAGCGTCAAGGACATCGGCACCTTCAAAGCGGGAGAGGTGCTCATCACCGAGAAGACGGACCCGGATTGGGAGCCCATCATGAAGATAGCGTCCGCCATCGTGACCAACAAGGGCGGCAGGACGGCCCACGCGGCCATCATCGCTAGGGAGCTGGGCATTCCCGCGGTCGTGGGCACGGAAGACGGCACCGAAACCATAGCGTCCGGCACCGATGTCACGGTGAGCTGCGCAGAAGGGGAAGTAGGCCGCATCTACAAGGGAAAGCTCAAGTTTGATATCCGCAAGATCGATCTCAAGAAGCTCGGAAAACCGAAGACGAAAATCATGATGAACGTGGGCAATCCCGACCAGGCGTTCGAGTTCTCCTTCATCCCCAACGACGGCGTCGGACTCGCGAGGGAGGAATTCATCATCAGCTCCTACATCAAGGCGCACCCGCTCGCCCTCCTGCACTACAATAAGCTCAAGGACGGGAAATCCAGGGAGATGATCGACGAGCTGACCGCCGCCTATCCGGGCAAGGTGGATTTCTTCGTCGAGAAGCTCGCGCAGGGAGTGGCCATGATCGCATCTGCCTTCTACCCCAAGGACGTCATCGTGCGCATGTCGGATTTCAAGTCCAACGAATATGCCAACCTCATCGGGGGCCACGAGTTCGAGCCAAAGGAGGAGAACCCTATGCTTGGATGGCGCGGCGCTTCGCGCTACTACACCGGCAACTACCGGGAGGCGTTCGGCCTCGAGTGCAAGGCGATGAGGAAAGCGCGGGACGAGATGGGGCTGCACAACATCAAGCTCATGATCCCCTTCTGCCGCACCATCGACGAGGCGAAGCAGGTCGTCGCGGAGATGAAAAGATACGGCCTGGTGCAGGGGAAGAACGGGCTTGAGATTTATGTGATGTGCGAGATCCCCTCCAATGTCATCCTTGCCGATGATTTCGCCAGGATATTCGACGGGTTCAGCATAGGCTCAAACGACCTGACCCAGCTTACCCTCGGGCTGGACCGCGACTCGGAGCTTGTCGCGCGGCTGTATGACGAGCGCAATCCAGCCGTCAAGAAGATGCTCTCGGACGTCATCCGCGCATGCAAGCGCACTAAGACCAAGATCGGCATCTGCGGTCAGGGTCCCTCGGATCATCCTGATTTCGCCCAGTTCCTGGTGGAATGCGGCATCGACAGCATCTCCCTCAACCCGGACACGGTCATCAAGACCACGCTTAAGATCCTGGAGACGGAGAAGAGAGTAAGGAAAAGGAAGTGACCTCCTCTTCTCAGCCGCTTTTGCTTTTTATTTCCCCCTGCCTTCTGTTTTTCGTTTAATCTATCCAGGGTGGGGTGAGCACCACAATCCTCCTCGTCAGGCTGCCGTGCACGTACTGCGTGAACTCCTTCTCTATCCGGAGACCGGCTTCGGCGATGATGCGCTTGTGGTCGACGAAATGGGGCATGACGATGACGGCCCTCTTGCCGAGAACCTGCTTCAGTTTCCGGAAAAAGGATGCATAGAACTTCTCCAGCTCCTCTTTTCCGGACATCCGCTTCATCGAGACCTTCCTGTCCTGGCTGCGGGCGGCCGAGTTGAGGCCGTAGGGCAGGTCCGTCACCACATGCGTCCATTTCCCGTCAAGGGACAGGGCATCCCCGACAGCGACATGATGCTCCTTTAGCCCCTGCTGCGCCATGTTGCACATGCAGCCCCACACCATCTTCCGGTTGACATCCTGGCCTTCCGCCCCGAATCCCATCAGCGCCGCCTCGATGAGCAGTCCTCCTGAGCCGCAGCAGGGGTCCATGATGGTCTCCCCGGCCTTAGCGCCCAGCAGGTTCACCAGTGCCCTCGCAAGCCGCGGATGCAGCGATCCCGAATGGGAGAAGGCGCGCAGGTGCGGCCTTCTTTTCCCGAACTTATGGGTGTCATGTGCCAGTTCCCTCGTGCAGACAACCGTTTCCTTGTAGCAGAAGAGATGGATGCCCGTCACGGCATTGCGCAGCTTGACTGCCGGGCTCCTGACCGCCCGCCAGATGTAACCGGCAAGTTCCTGCTCTGAGAACTCTTCCCTTCTCCCTGCATTTTCCTCTTGCCTGTTGTACGCGTATTGCTGGGCGATGGACAAGCGATGCACGCGCACGCTGAAATTCTCCCGGTATATGCCCTGCCAGGGATAGGATCCCATCTTTTCCGGCAATGCCGAAGAGGGGCAGGAGAACAGCACCTCATGGATGGAGGTGGTGAACGCCAGCCTGCGCTGGAGCGCTTCGGCGTCTTCCTTGCTCTTCGGCGTCACGACGAGGAGATTGCCGTGCATCCAGGAGGACTCGTGCCCGACGACCGCGAGAACTTCCTCTTTGGAAAGCTCTATGTCTGCTTTTGTCAATAAGAATGCCATTTGCATGTGATCAGGGAACAAAGGCAGTTAATAAACATTAATACATTCTTCATGTTCGCTATACCAAATCTTTTATACTACGGCAATCATCGTGTCATTCATGTGGGTCATGAAGCTGTCATTGGACTCCAAAGGCCAGTTCCTGGGCAGGATGGCCATCAGGCATCATGTGTCCATGACAGGCTACCCCCTTTCTTATTATAAGGACGGCAAATGGCTTTATCTGGTCGCATGCGGCTTCATGTTCGGCAGGGAGAAAGACAAGAAGGCCATGCTCAGGGACGTGAAGAAGCAGCCGGAATTCGTGAGGATGGAGACGAAGGACGACTTTGCCATCAGCGTGACGAGGCAGCCATTGTTCTCGGAACCGGTCTATGATGGAAGGATTATACGGCTCGAGCCGGTCATCATCAATCATAAGGAAAAGAGGCATATTTGGCATTTGGCTTCTTTTGACAAGAAATTATTGATGAACGTGCTGGTTTTTGCGAAGAAGTACCTTGGCGCTGAGCTGCTGAAGCTGAAAGAGGAGAAAATCTCCAACATCTCCATCACCCGATTGCTTCCTGAGCTGACGAAAAAACAGAAGCACGCCCTTGAAATTGCGATTAATAATGGGTACTACGACTATCCCAAAAAAATAAACATGGAAACGCTTGCCAAGATGATGCACATCTCCTATTCCACTTATCAGGCGCATCTGAAGAAGGCAGAAGGAAAGCTCCTGCCGTCCGTCTATAAAGAGCTATAATTCTTTGCTAAAACACGGCAATTGTCGTGGGAAAAATGATATAGTTGTCATTGACTACCATATAGTAATGACCAAAAATAACAATGCCGTTGTCCTGGACGAGCTATTCATAGAAAAAGCCAGAGACGGGTTTCTTGCACTTGGGGAGAAGGTACTCTTGAATGATGAAGAGCTGTGGACCCTTGTCCAGGCCGCCGCCCAGTACATTGGTGTGGTTGAAGCACACAGGTATCTGAGAAAAATTGTCGGCGAGACAACAGAGAAGATTGCTCAAGCTGATTCTAGCTTTGACCCTGTTGGTCTGATGTCTGCATTATACCTGACAAGCCAGATCATAGATGTAGTGGGTGAAGGGTATAACCCGATTAATATAGAATCGATGGTGCTGGACGGCAAACCCGGTGAAGGTCCCTACAAAGAACTGGTTGATTCCCTCTTAGCATCCATAGATGATGTGGTACAATACCGGAGTATATCAAAGAAGCCCCACTATTGGCTCTTGGGATGCGGACCCCACAGGATTGTATTGCCTAAGGGAACGAAGGTAGTCACCAATGTCGCGGAGTTGCTTTATGGGGGAAGGCTGGCTAATGATAAACATGTTCTGCTAAAAGCTCAAGTCGAACGCCCTTATCAAAGAGGAATCATAACAAGAGATGACCATGCGACCGAGATCCAAGTTCTGGAATGCATAAGCAGATATTCGCACATCACTGAGTATTTCAAGTGTTCCTTGAGCGAACCTGATCTGCGGGAAGCTGCCAGAGACAGAAAACATCTCGTAGGACAGAAAAAAGAAACAATCCACAATCTTTGGATTGACCTCAAAGAAAACCCAAAAACGCTCAGACAAGTTGTTGCGTTCATGGCCCATGATGAGTGGCAGTGGTTTGTGGAAAGCAGAGGGGGATTTAAGCGGGAGACGGAGAGACCTCTTTATGGGAATGGCCGTGCCTATGTGATTCCGAAAGCCAACATCTTTCGTTAGTCAAGAATAACCGACTCCTATTTTTAAGGTTAGTAAAGGGTGGCGTCCATGAGCCTAGGAGAAAAAGTCGCGGTCTGTTTTTCGGTTGAAGGAATCAGCGAGATATACCCTGGATCCGTGCCCATCACTGATTTGAGCGAAATATTCGGAACGCCGGGGCATATCCTCGCCATAAGAGGGGATGAGGCCTGCGCTGACGAGCTGGGAGAATTGCGGCACTGGGCCAGCCCGAAAATGTGGTTGTATCAGAAGCAAATAGAGGAAGTGCGGGAACATCTGCGGCTATTTCAAAAACACAAGCTTTTCGACGGCGTTGGGTTTTCCGGCCTAGAGGCAGTGGCTTTCCACGCGCACCGGATTGGGAGAGAAGCAGTCGTTGTCATGCCCCGGGAAATAGTCGTTGATTCGGATTTTTTCAAAAGATATAGTGTTGAAGTCATATATGCAGATGCACCGGCAGAGCAGGGATATGTCGAGAAGCAAAAAGAAATCCTCCATCAGAGAGGAAGCGAATTGGTCCTGCTTGACCAGGCGAAATGGGGGGCGCATGCGACGGCTCCCATAGGGAACAATGTGGTGCGTCAATTAGAGGAGAAAGGAATAATCCCACATTTCACCTTTTGGTGCATAGCGAGCGGGTCGAATCTTTACGGGATCGGAGCAAAAATAAAACAACGGTTTCCGAGCGCAGAAACTGTCGTCGTTGAGCCGGAGAGATACCGGACAATCGACCCAGGGTTAGATTTATCGAGTCCTTCTAAAGTAAGGGCTTTTGCCGAAGAAAAAATCGACAGCTACATCTTGGTTGGCTGGGACAAACGGGAGCCCAAAAAATATGCGCCTCCATTGCACTTCTCTCATCCAAACTTGTATCTGCTCCATTTATGGAAGCATACAGGAAATCTGGGCTTTGACGAGACTGTAGGAGTTCCCATGGACGAAGCTTTGCGGGTACAGCAATATCTCAAGGAAAAGAATCCGGCATTTCACTGGACAGAAACGACCGCATTAGCCTTGGTTCCTGCGATAGAAAAGGCAGGGGAAGGAATGAATGTTATGGTTATGGTCTATGGCAAGCATAGAGAACGACAGATGAATTATAAGGATTAATCACTCATCAATGCCTCACGACACCGAGAAATCAATCGCCTTCCCGTCGTAGAGGATGCCCGTCACCACAGCATCCCCCTTCCAGACGGCAACCTCGATGAGGAGCCTGTCGAATTCACGCAGCTCATCCCTTGTCCCTTGTCCCTTGGGCACGAAATAGGTGTTGATGGGGTAGTCGATGGACATCTCCGTGATGCCGGGAGTGACCGCGGTAATCGTGCCCGTCCGGTAATCCGGCTCCCATGCTTCCTTCGGCCTCGGCCCCTGTGCGGAGGGGCAGCCATTGTCGCAGGGGTTGGCGTACATGACCTGCCCGTTCGAGAGCATGAATTCCACCTTCTGCCCGTCCCTGAGCTGCCCTTGAGGATACCCTCCCCCATAGTCATAGCCGGAATAGGCATACTCCCCAGAGCCATTCTCCTCCCTGATGGTGTAGAGTATCTTCTGCTGGATGCTCCTGACCGTGCCCTTGAGGTACAGGTCGCCGACAGGCTTCCCGCTCACGCCGGCAACACCCCAATATTCAGCCACCTTCTTGAGCCCCACATACACCCTTTGCCCGACGACGAAATCAGGCTTCTGGTCGGGAGAGAGCTCGATGGTGGAGATGTCGTAGCGGAACGTGACATAGTCTCCCCTGAACGGGTCCGTCGGGTCCACCGGCACCGGCTTGAGCAGGACGCGCTCGCCGAACGCCAGCGTTGACTGCTTGAAGGCTATCATGAGCAGCAGGAATGCTACCTGCGCGATGACGATGCCGTAAAACAGCATTTTCTTGTTCATGGGGAGGTTGTTGCTCTGGTCATGCTTTTCTTCATGATGCGGCTGTCCCGGCAAACCGGCCGACGATGGCCTTCCTCTTCCTTTCGACGAAGATGGCGAGCGCGATAAGCAGGATGCCGCCGATGATGAAGAAGAGATAGCCGTTGAGCACGTCCCACAGGTATTCGAAATACCGCGCGACGACCGCGATGCCGAACGCCAGCATGCCGAGGTTGACCAGCGTCTGCTCCTTCTTGAGCATGCCGAGGGAGATGCTTGCGAAAATGGCAAGGAAGAGGATGATGTTGAAGATGACGGGGATGAGCCAGAAGTTGACAGTGGCAAACACCACGGAGAGGGGGGCGAACACGAGGAGAACCGCAGGGTAGAACGACTCGTAAAAATCGACCGTTGACTTCCTGTCGCGGGAAGCGTAGCTCAGCACCAGGGCGATGGCTGCGATAACGGAGACGGCGAGGAAAATGATCCAGAAGTGCGAGGAGAGCAGCAGGTCGCGCTGCTGGGTCGCGAGAGCGCCGGTGGAATTCTCATCGTAGCCGAACATCTTGAACGACATCATGAACAATGCTCCCAGGATGAGGATGGCGCCGAGCAGATGGTAAGGGTATCGCAGGCCGGTGAGCTGCTCTTTGCGCTCGTGGACCGTCCCCAGGGAATAGAGCGCGATGCCCACCGAGAGGAAGATGAGGAAGAACGAATACGCGAGATGATAGGAGGAGGGGATGAGGCTGAACCAGTATTGGCTTTCTGAGGCCACGTAGGCGCAGAGCGCGATCACCGCGACGTACAGCGAGGAGACCGAGCGCACCGCGTACGCCACCACCGCAGCGCCGGCGGCCCAGTACAGGAAGCCCAGCGGCCAGTGGGAGCTGATGTTGAATATCTGCGCGATGAGCCAGATGCCCGCCCCGAAAATGATGGTCCCCAGGAAGATGAGGGATTCGCCCACCCGCGGGAATGTTCCCCTGGAGAATCTCATGACATAGCCGATGTGGTATGATGCAATCATCGCCGCCAGGATGGCGCCGACCTTCACCCATCGGGGGATGGTGGCCCAGTTCATCGCGAAGAACAGGATGATGCCCGCGCCGATCATGATGGCGCCGAAGATGGCCATGAACGGCACCAGCCTGCTGCCGGCCTCTCCCTGCTTCACTTTGCCTGCGCCGTACATCTCCCTTATCTTTTTGGCCTGCGCGGCAGAGACGATGCCCCTGCTCTGCCATTTGGGGATTTCCTTGAGAATGATCGTACTGGTGCCAGGGTCTTTGGGCATGGAAGATAACTCAATCAGTATCCTATATAAATGTTATTCTGCCAACTGCCAACATCAGGATATGGGCTGCTTTTTCGTGCTGTCATCACTCCCTTGGTGCAGGGCAACCTTTAAATACAAGATGCCTTACTCTATGGCATGGCGCGACCTCAATTATCCGACTACAGGATTGCGACTCTCGGTTCTCATTCTGCGCTGCAGATACTCAAGGGGGCGAAGGACGAAGGATTTTCCACCATCGTCATCTGCAAGAAGGGCCAGGAAAAGCCCTACCGGATGTTCAATGTCGCGGACGAGATTATCTCCATCGGTTCCTTCAAGGACTTCCCGAGGATAGAGCAAGCCCTCATCAAAAAGAACGCCATCATCGTCCCCCACGCGAGCTTCGTCACCTACATGGGCTTTCAGGAAGTGGAGAAGTTCAAGGTCAATTACTACGGCAACAAGCGCATCCTGCGCTGGGAGTCGGACAGGAACGCGGAGCGCAACTGGCTCAAGGCGGCGGGATTGTCCCTGCCCAGGATATACCGCAAGCCGAGCGAGATCGACCGCCCTGTCATCGTGAAGTTCCACGGCGCCGGCGGGGGGAAAGGCTACTTCCTCGCGCGGGACGAGGAGGACTTCAAGAAGAAGATCAAGCCCTATAATCTGAGGAATTACGTCATCCAGGAGTACATCATCGGCGTCCCCCTCTATGTCCATTACTTCCATTCCTCGCTGACCGGCGAGCTGGAGATCATGGGCTTTGACAAGCGCTACGAGAGCAACGTGGACGGCATCGGGAGAATCTCCGCGCGCGACCAGATGGTCCTCAACAATGTCGACCCGAGCTATGTCATCGTTGGCAACACGCCCATCGTCATCCGGGAGAGCTTCCTGCCGCGCCTGATCGAGATGGGGGAAAACATCGTGAAACGCTCGAAGAAGATCGCTCCACCCGGGCTTTTCGGCCCGTTCTGCCTCGAGACCGTCCTCACCCCCGATGAGGACATCAAGGTATTCGAGATTTCCGCGCGCATCGTCGCGGGAACGAATCCGTACACTCACGGCTCCCCCTACACCTGGCTCAGGTACAACGAGCCCATGTCCACGGGCAGGAGGATCGCACGGGAGATAAGAACTGCCATCGAGCAGGACCGGCTCAAGGAGGTGCTGGCATGAGAAAAACAACCACCGCATTCGTCATTATCCTTTGCCTTCTTTCTTTTTCGGCGGCTGCCTATGACCTGAACAATTACCCGAGGCCGTTCGCCTCATCCGGGAAGGTGGACAACATCATCGTCGTTGGCGACAAGGCGCCGGCAAGCCACGTCATCGCCCAGACGAACCTCGCGCTGGCCCTCGGCCAGGAAGCGGATGTGCAGGCATTCGGCGTCTCCAAGCTGGCATCGGAAGTCACCGACCTTGAGCAGAACATCATCAGCATAGGCAATCCCTGCGACAATGCGGTGTCTGCCTCCCTCCTCGGCAATCCCAAGCCGTGCGACAAGGACTATGCGCCGGGAAAGGCGTCCATCATGGTCAACGAGAAGGATGGCAAGGTCCGCCTGATTGTCGCCGGCTTCACGGACAAGGGGACGCAGGCAGCGGCGAACGCGCTCAAGAGCTACGGGAACATCGGCCTGAAAGGGACCCTCTACACCATCGACGTCGATGAGCCGACGGACATCCCTTCCCGGGAAGCTGCCCAGAATGCTTCAGATGCCGGCGATCAACAGGAAGAGGAGCAGACGGAAGCGCCTCAGCAGGAAGAGCAGCAGGAGCAGCAAGGGTCTGCACCTGAAGAGTCCGGAAATAACACCGAAACAGTCCAGTCATTCACGCAGGACAAGGAAGGGAACGTCTTTGCCAGGTTCTTCCACTGGCTGACGTCATTGTTTGGCTGAACGGGGAAACACACAATGGGGTGGGTACGCACCATGCTCGGACGGAAAATCACGCAGAAGGATGTCGCAAAGATTCTTGAGGGCTACACTCCCGGAAGCCTGACCATCGGGGTGTTGGGGGGGCATTCCGCCCTTGACGTGCTCAGGGGGGCGAAGAAGCGCGGCTTCTC
This sequence comes from Candidatus Woesearchaeota archaeon, assembly GCA_013330825.1. Classification (GTDB taxonomy): domain Archaea; phylum Nanobdellota; class Nanobdellia; order Woesearchaeales; family GW2011-AR4; genus GW2011-AR11; species GW2011-AR11 sp12027u. The sequence continues at coordinate 10,577 of DUHN01000010.1, forward strand.
CACGCTTGCGGTCTGCCAGAAGGGCCGCGAGCAGGCCTACGCGAAGTATTACCGCACGAGGGACGGGAAGGGCGTGGTGGACGACGTCATCGTCGTCAACAAGTTCTCCGACATCGTGAAGAAGGATGTCCAGCAGCAGCTCCGGGAAAAGAACACCATCTTCGTCCACAACCGGTATTTCTGGGTGTACTGCGATTTCGAGGACATCGAGAAGAAATTCGAGGTGCCCATCTTCGGGACGCGCGATATGGTCAGGCTCGAGGAGCGGGACGTGCCGAAGAACCAGTATTACCTGCTGAAGAAAGCGGGCATCCGTACGCCGAAGATGTTCGAGTCCCACAAGAAGATCGACCGCCTGGCCATCGTCAAGGTGGCCGAGGCCAAGCGCGGCTACGAGCGGGCCTTCTTCCTCTGCAACTCCGAGCAGGGCTACAACGAGAAATCCGCGGAGCTGCTCAAGAAAGGCACCATCTCCAGGGAGGGCCTGAAGAAGGCCGTCATCGAGGAGTATGTGGTGGGGGCGCAGGTGAACCTCAATTTCTTCTACAGCCCCCTGACCGGTGAGCTGGAGCTGATGGGCACGGACATGAGGCGGCAGACGAACCTGGACGGCTTCCTCCGCCTTCCCGTGCCGGAGCAGGTGGAAGCGCTGAGGTACCTGAAGCCCCGGATGGTCGAGACCGGCCACGTCGCCGTGACGGTGAAGGAATCCCTGCTGGAGAAGATATTCGCCCTTGGCGAGAAGTTCGTCGAGGCAACCAGGAAGGAGCATCCCGTCGGCATCATCGGGCCGTTCGCCCTGCAGGGCGCGGTCGTCGCGGAGGAAGGCAGGGAGGACATCGTCATCTTCGACGTCTCCATGCGCATCCCTGGCAGCCCCGGCACCATGTTCACGCCCTATTCCGCGTACCTGTACGGCGACGCCATCAGCTACGGCGAGCGCATCGCGATGGAGATCAAGAAGGCGTCCGAGACCGGGGAACTGGGCAAAATATGTACATAAAATCGGCTTTCACACCATTATCCACATCAACGTTAGCGCTCATCGTGCCTTCGGCAAACAATGGGCGTGCCACAACGCCACAGTGCGCGCGTTCTTTTCATGGAACCAGGCCACTGCTTTTGCGAAGCAAAAGTCACGAACGAGCGCAGCGAAGTGGGAATACAGGCCGGCTAGAATTCGCGAGCCGCAGGCGAGCATGATTATCGTAATGATGCACAGATACCCCAATAAAAAACAAGCATGATAGCGATACTCAACTTCGGAGGCCAGACCTGCCATCTTATCGCCCGCAGGGTGAGGGAGCTGGGCGTCTATTCTGAGATATTTTCCCACGACATCCCCGCGAAAGCGCTCAGGAAATCAGGGCCGGAAGGCATCATCCTCAGCGGCGGCCCAAACTCGGTGTATGAGAAGGATTCTCCCCATCTGGATAAGGAGGTATTGGAGCTGGGCATCCCCGTCATGGGCATCTGCTACGGGTTCCAGCTGCTTTCCTATTATGCCAAGGGAGAAGTGCAGGGAGGGACGCAGAAGGAATACGGCAGGAAGATGCTCTCTGTGGAGCGGCAGGGCACCCTCCTCAAGGGGCTCTTGGGCAAGGAGCAGGTGTGGATGAGCCACGGGGATCTGGTCAAGGCGCTGCCCCGGGAATTCACCATCCTCGCGAGGACCGAGCACTGCCCCGTCGCCGCGTTCGAGAACCGGAAACGGAAGCTCTACGGCGTGCTGTTCCACCCGGAAGTCGCGCACACGCTGAAAGGCATGACGGTGCTTGGGAACTTCGTCTTCGGCGCCTGCAGGGCGAAGAAGGACTGGGATGTCTCCTCCTTTGTGCCGCGCCTGGTGAAGGACATCAGGAAAGAGGTTGGGGGGAGCGGCGTCATCATGGGCGTCTCCGGAGGCGTGGACAGCTCGGTCGCCGCGACGCTTTTGCACAAGGCCGTCGGCAGGAACCTCCATTGCGTCTTCATCGACCACGGCCTCATCAGGAAGGGCGAAGCCAAAGAAGTCGCGCGCTATTTCAGGGACCATCTCCATTTCGAGCATTTTCACATGGTTGATGCGTCAAAGCTGTTCCTCTCCCGCCTGAAGGGCGTCACTGACCCGGAAGAGAAGCGGAAGATCATCGGCCACGCCTTCATCGAGGCCTTCGAGAAGAAAGTCGCGGAGCTGGAGAGGAAGCACCCCAACATCACCTTCCTCGGCCAAGGCACCATTTATCCGGACCGCATCGAGTCCGCGCAGCCCTCGAAGGCAGCCTCCAAGATCAAGAGCCACCATAATGTGACGCTGCCGGAGAAGATGAAGCTCAAGGTCATCGAGCCGCTCAAGGAGCTCTACAAGGACGAGGTGAGGGAGCTTGGCCTCAAGCTGGGCATCCCGCAAGAGCTCATCGGCAGGCATCCCTTCCCCGGGCCGGGGCTGGCCATCAGGATTCTCGGAGAGGTCACGGAAGAGCGCCTGAGGATTGTGCGGGAGGCGGATTTTATCTTCATCGGCGAGCTGAAGAACGGGGGCCATTACGACAAGGTATGGCAGGCCTTCGCCGCGCTGTTCCCGGTCAGGAGCGTCGGCGTCATGGGGGATGCGCGCACGTACGAGTACATCATCTCGTTGAGGGCGGTGACCTCGAAGGATGCCATGACCGCGGACTGGGCGCAGCTGCCGCACGAGTTCCTCTCCCATGTCGCCAGCAGGATCGTCAACGAGGTCAGGGGAGTGAACAGGGTTGTCTACGATATTACTCAGAAGCCGCCGGGAACGATTGAGTATGAGTGAGGGAAGAAGGAATCTCGTTACTTTGGCTTGCCCATGCGCCCATACATCTCATTGAATTTCTGTGCGGGAAAGAGATACGATGAAGAGGGCGTTGTTAAAAATTCGAACCTCAATCTTGCGTTGTTGTCTTCTAGCATGCCCGCGACAGTGATGCGTTCGCTATTGCGGATGGCGGAGTCGAGAGAAGCTGCCGCATGGGCTATCTGTTCGTTGTTGAAATGGGGATCCCGCTTCATAGTTTCAATTTTTCTGGCCACATCCTTGCCACCTAGCCCCTTTCTCATCTCTAACATGGACGAGGATTCATTGTAAACATGGGACATCCTCTCGGCGTGGGCGTAGCATACCAATTTACTATCAAGAACAAAACTCAGGAGGGGGTTCCCGCATAGGAATCCCTGTCCGCATACAGCCCCGTAGGAGTTCCCTCAATCTGGATGAGGATTCCCCCGGTGTCAGCCGCAGCCAGCGCCTCTTCTACGTTGCCGAATGTTTTCAAAAATATCGAGTTGATGTCCATGGCAGTCATTTTAAGAATTGTTGTCACTATTTAAAAGTATCTAAAAGGTTTTGCGGCTATTTTTGGTTGATGCGGAAGCCGCCGGGAACGATTGAGTATGAGTGGGGGCTTAATTAGGCTTGTAATGAGGCATTTCCCCGTGTTCCCTCACCCCTTGAAGAGGGACTCCTCGCCTCAATAGCACCTGTTCGTGAATGGGGTTTTCGGTCCGCAGCCACCTCATGAGCATTTTGTACTCATCCGTGGAATTACGGATGCCGGCATTCTCTGCTCCGATGCGCATGTGCGTGAAAACAGCAGCAATGCCCGCAAAATCCTCGACGAGGGCCTCCATCCCCCTGGCCTTTTGCTGATCTCGATGGGATAGGCGGGAAAATGCATTGCGATAGGCTATGCTTCCTATTGCCTGATAAAATTCATGTGCACCTTTTCTGGAGTAGTGGTCTGGAAAAAACCCGGTTGTAAAAAGAATGCTGTCCCCCAGCTCTTGGAGTTTGTACTCCGGAAAATGCTCTGCAACATCGGACCCTCCAGCCAGCACTTCGACAAGAAATCGGTCAATCGTCATTTTTCCTGATCTGGAGAATGTTGCCGGGCTGATCATGGTGGGGTTATTGGCAGTCTTCAGCACAATGTGGGCGATGTAAGCTTCCTGTTCAGGACCAAGCGTAATCCCCAGTTGCGAAGAGCCTTCCCGAATCTGCTCATAGGCAAACCATTCAAAACCCTCCCGGTAAATTCTATTGATGGCAGGCCTGCTTTTCACATACTTTTTATTGCTCTTGACCATTTAAGAGTGCTCATTTTTCCTGCAACTTTAAAAGAATTCCTGTTCTTGATTACCAAAAATTCACCCGCAGCTGTACGCCCGGCCCTTGATGCCTTTGTTGTAGTCGTCCCACGCCTTCATGTAGAGCTTTTTGCCCATGGGCGTTGGATACTTCCCCGTCAGGCAGGCGGTGCACAGCCCCTCGGCGGGGATGCCGATGGCATCAATCAGCCCCTTGACGGACTGGTATTTCAGCGAGTCCGCGCCAATCTCTTTGGTGATCTTCGCCAGGACTTCGGGAGGGACATCCCCCGAGA
>DUHN01000074.1 GCA_013330825.1 Candidatus Woesearchaeota archaeon
AAGAACGGCCGCGCGTCCAGGGCATTGGAGATGTAGGCGAAGAAGAGGATGAGGGCAACCCACGGGCCGAGCCAGCCAAAGCCCAGCACGAGGAATCTCCACGCGAGCGCGGGGGTGTAGCGCTGCCGCAGGGTCATAGCCCAGATGATTCCCTTGAGGATGGACCACAGGATGATGATGCACAGCGCGACCGCGATGATGATGCCGATGAACGTGAACAGGAATGCCTTTGACTGCGTCAGGAGGAGAGCGGCCTGCTCCGCGGTGAGCTGGTCAGGCGTCTCGGGGAAAGGAAGGGCAGCCTCCTTCGCCTGTACGAATTTCCTGGCGATCATGATGGCCACATACGCGCCGAAGTAGAAGAGGAAGTCCAGCAACGCAATGACGGGGATGCGCCAGTTCAGCTGCCTGAGGGAAGCGATGAAGATGCCCGCGGCATTCTTCGCATATGCCCGAAACGAGCCGGACACCCGGGATGGAGGTGGTGATGGTGGGTTTTTCCCCGCTCTTTTCGCCATGGTGCCCTATGCTGGATTGATGTTTATATAGTTTACCGATTGATATGTTGGCATCCTTAACGTCATGTTTGGCGCATGAGGTGGTTCTTCGAGCCGCATGCCCGCACCGGCGCCCTGAAATACTTGGCTGGAGGAGTTTGAGGCTGGGCTAGAAGCTGTTCATCTCCACGCCGCCTCCGGATGAAGCGCCCGGCGGCGGCACCGCGGTCACCAGCGACGGGGCTCCTGCGCTTATTTTGATGGTGCTGCACAGCTCGTTGCCGGACATGCGCCACCGTGCCGGCACGGTCTCGAACTGGAGGCAGACCTGGTAGTAGCTGTGGGTGGAATAGCCGACGATGCTCGACGTGCCGACGCGCTTGAACCTGCCGCCCGGCGTGATGGACTGCGGCTGGGAGAAGATGTTGACCTGCCTGTCTCCCCGCACGATCATGTTGAAGCGGAGCGGGTTTGGCGCATCCTCGTCATCGGATGAAGCGCCGTTCCTGACATTTGCCTCGAAGCGGTAGATGAATTCGGTCTCGCCCTTCTCGTTGGTGGCTCCCATGGTCCTGCTGCCGCGGACGAAGGCCGCGAACTGCGCCAATCCGCCGGGAGTGTCGGCAAAGATGATGCCTTCCCCCACCCCATCGGCGTAGCTGCTGCAGATGGCCGATGCCCAGTATTCCGAGCCGAGGTAGTTCTCCGCGAAGAACTTCTCGACCGAGTTGCGCCATTCCGAAAGGAATTCCTTGTCCAGGAAGAACGAGGAGAAGCCGCCGAGGCCGGTGTACTGGCTTGCCCCTTCGAGGAAGTTAGTCGCGCCGCCGAGGAAGGAAGATGAACCGGAAAGAGGGGCAGCATTGGGAGTGGTAGTAGTCGGTGCCGCTGGCGGAGGTACGAATTCTCCCCTTGGACCAATCACGCGAGGCGCAGTAGGGATAAGAGGACGTGGTGGGCCAATCGTAAATGTGCCTGGTTTTGGCGATGGATTAACTCTGACTACTGATGATGACGACGCATCTTCACTTGCGACCGGGGGAACAATCGAAACAACCAACAGCGCCAATACACAGATGGTGAAGAGCAATCTCTCCATTGTCCTGCCGTCTCCGGTGTTCATTTTGTTCTCTGGCATGATTTTCCCGTTGTTTTTGTCGTGCCTCATGGGGGTATGCTCGGTTTTATTCCGATTCCTCCAGTTTCGAGCAGTAGTCTCCCTTGCCCTGCACGGCCTGGATGATGCCCTGCACCTTCTTGACCATCTCCCCTATCTTGGAGAGCACCTTGAAGGTCTGGCAGATGGTGTACGGCAGGCTTGTGCCGAACGTCGGCATGGAGCACGTCGCCTGGCAGAGGGCGCCGACGCCCAGCCCGACGGCGCTGAACGGATCGGACAGCGCATCCTTGAGCATGCCCGCGTACTTGTCGAAGAGCGCGACGAAAGGGATGAGGGCGAATATCTCGCCCATGACATATTTGCAGGTCGCCTGGTCCTTGAGGGTCTCGCAGACCTCTATGGGGAGGTTGTCTTGCTGGACCGCGGTCTTCAGGCAGTCGGCATAGAGGCAGTCGATCTGCCGGTAGCGGTCAAGCCCCTCGATGATGCCGGGGATGCAGCCGGTGAGGATGGCATACACGATGCTCTTGTGCGGGTTCAGGGCGCTGGCATATCCCCCGCCCCCTAACAGTTGGGATCCCGGCAGGCTGTTCACCATCCCGGTGATTCCTTTTTGCATATCTCCGAGGATGCCGGGGTTCTGCTCGCAATTGACCCAGTTGCAGAATTTGTTCGCATAATTCTGGATGCCTTTGTCCGTGTTGGTTGACTTGGTCTGCTGTGCATTGCACAGCGCTTTTCTTGCCGCCTCTGCTGAAGTGCATGCCGTACCCAGGGTAGTAATTGAGGATAGCGGGTTGCAGAGCGCTGCCGCGCCCTTTTCCGCGGCAAAGACCCCCGTAGACAGGTAACCGTCCAAATCCTTCAGGGACTTGAATATCGAGCAGACCTGCTGCGCGATCTTGGATATCTTGCTCAATATCCCGATGAGCTTCCAGACACCCCTCGTCTTCTCCATGGCCTCGTCTATCTTCGCCTGAACGCTCTCATCCACGGTGCCAAGGGGATTGTTGTAGAACTGGGTGGTGGCGTGCACGATTTCCGTCTCCGGCGTCTGGGTCACCATCCCGTTGGCGATGGAGAGGATGTTGAGCTTGCAGCTCGTCGAGACCTCGTTGATCTTGAGGGAGTCCCTGCCGAACACGAGCTTGATGAGCGGCGTGGTGGAGCCCGGCTTTGCGTTGAAGAGCTCCGCGCTCTGGATGAGGTTGCCGTTGGAGCCGGCGCCGTCCCCGGTGCAGCCGGCGAAGGAGATGTCTATGGTCTTGGGAGTGGTCTGGCCTGAGCGCCGATAGAGCATGACGGTGCAATAGACGCGCTGCTCGATGAGCGGGCCGAGCTCGCGGTCAAGCGCCTGGGGCGAGCATGAGACGGAAGAGGACCAGTAATTCGGCGCCGTGCTGGTGTCCACGCCATAGGTCTGCATCGGTTTCTGGAACGTTGCGGAGTTGCCCGCGGCGTCGGACGCGGTGATGACGACGGTGCCGGTGGCCGCCATCTCCACAGGATCGGAGACGATGGTGCAGAGGAACATGTTGGTGCCGGCATTCTCGCATGTCCCCTGGGCAGCAGCCGCGTTGGGGATGAAGTCGCTCAGGTCAGCCGTGATGCCGCCCATCTGCGTCTCCTCGGAGACGTTGACGAGTATGCCTATCCTGTCTCCGACGGCGGCGAAGTCCGACGGCACCCCGGTCAGCCCGCCGATGCCCTGGATGATGACCTTCCGTATCTCAGGCGCCCGCGAATCCACGGTGATGGCCTGCGAGAACGACAGCGCCTTGTTGCCGAGGATGTCCGCCGAAGAGGAGCTGATGGAGACTTCCTCCGCGCCCTCGGTGAGCGGGACGTTGTCCCAGGTGCATGACGTCGCGGTGCAGTTCGTCGCCGCGACCTGCTGGCCCTGCACGGAAAGCAGCATCTCCCCGGGAAGCATGCCCGCGCCATTCTCTGTTATCGCCGCCTGGAGCGAGCCCATGGGCCTGGCGAACAAGGTGTCCCCTGCAGAGCCCGCGCCGGCGATGGAGAGCACCTGCGGCCCGGTCGTATCGGCAGTGAAGGTGCGGACAAAGGTCGCCGCCTCGTAGTTGCCTTTGGAGTCCGAGGCATTGAAGATGAGCTGCTTCAGGCCGGCAGTGCTGATGCGCAGGTTGATGTTCCAGGTGCAGGTGGAGACGTTTGGCCCTGTAGATGCGCATCTGCCCCTGGCGTTCCTCACGGAAGCGTCTGCGGGGTTGAGGTCCTGGAAGCTGCCGACGACGGCATTCGCGTTGAGCGCGGAATCAGTGATGTTGACCTGCACAATGGCGGGGAAGGATTTTCCCGGAACGAAATAGCTCAGGTCCTTCCCCCGGTAGAGTATCTTCATGGAATCGGGGAGGAACAGCGGCCCGGTGGCATCCACGGCAAAGGTGATGGAAAGCGGATTGGATGCCTGGCCCACCATGTCGGTGACGCGCGCGAAAAGGGCTGCCTGCCCAGTGGCGAAGCTGGAGGCCGGCTTCACATAGGTCGAGCTGTAGGTGCAGCTTCTCGTATTGACGTCCACCATATCATTGAAGGCGTTGTCAAGGGTGAAGAACTCCACCTTCCTGATGCCGGAGCACTTGCCGCTGCACGAGCTGTCCTGGCATGCGGTGTCCTTCGCGGTGTAGCTGAAGGTGATGTCCTCGTTGCCCGCGTTCTGGGAGGAGATTGATGTGAAGGCGAACGTCGGCTTTGCGCCGTCCACGAGGACAGAGCCCGGCTTCGAATCAAGGGTGGCGTTGCTCTCGTCGAATAAGGTGACGGTGAACGGCATCTCCTTGGCGTCGAAGGTCTGCTCTCCGGAAGGGGGGAAGCGTATCCTGCACAGGGAGCCGTTCATCCCCCGCGAGCAGGTGTCAAAGTTCTGGGAGGTGCCGAGCCTGACCTGGGAAGGCAGCGCCGTGCCCGCAAGGCCGGTGATGGCCGCCTCGATGACGAGGCCGTCCGTCGCCCTCATCACGCCGTTGACGTTGTCCTTTCCCTTCGCCGCCACCGAGCCGATGGCGCCGTCCGCGAACACGTCCGCGGCGTAGAACGGCAGGCTGATGACGAGCGCGATGATGAACGCGGCGAAGAACTGCTGCATGGTCCGGAGAGAGGGCGCCCTTACCCTTGGCAGGGGAGACGTGCTGATGGGGGTGCTGCTCATGGTGATGCCTCTGACGACTCATAGTTCGGCTGAAGGACGACGAGATAGTTGTTGGAGTTCCCCTCCACGTCCTGCGAAACGATGAGGTCGTCCATGGATGCGGGCAGGTCAGCGGCTATCGCATAGAGGATGATGGTGTCCGCGGAGAGGAGCCGCGCGGCCGGTATGGTGATGTTGCCGACAAAGCCGCCCTCCTCGTAGATGGGATCGGCCCTCGGGTCGGTGAGGAAGGTTATTCCCGGGACGGTGTAGCACACTTCCGGGGAGAAGAGGCCCGGCTTGCTGCACTCCGTCCTGTCCGGTATGGCCACGGGCTTCCTGATGATGAGGCGGATGTTGGCCTCGTAGCGTCCCGGGGCAATCTGGATGTCCGCGAACGAGTTCCCGCCACTGAGCTGCGCCGCGACGAGGGATTCCTGCTCTCCCGGCCCGGGTATCCGCTTGAGGGTGACAAGGGCTTCCTCATCCTGGCCGAGGGTTTGGGGGAAATTGACGAGCTGCCAGCCGTCTTTGGTCCTCGCGAGGCGCTTCTTCATGACCTTGAGCCTTTTCGTCAGCTCTGCGGACATGGAGACCGGCACCTGCTCGGTGGAAGGCCCCGGCGTGTATTCGATGGTCTTCTGCACCGCCCCGTTCGCGACGATGGTGATGGCTCCGCCGACCGCGCCGCCGGGGAACCTGGCCGTGAGCGCCCCGCTCTCGTCCGTGACGCCGATGAAGCAGCTCTCGTCAATCACCGTGTACAGCAGGCTCGCCCCTGGGATCGGCTTGCCGTAATCGTCAATTGCCTTGACCGTGACGTTGGAAGGCGAGCGCTGGTCCTCGTCGCACAGCAGGGAAGAGTCGGAGAATGCCGAAGTCATCTCCAATGGGGTGAAGTCCGACTCCATTGGCTTGTTGTTGCGGACATTCGCCTCGAGCGCGAACCGGAAGGTGTAGCCGCGGCCGTGGAACGCACGGTTGTCGCGCAGCTCCACCATGACCGGGTAAGAGATGTCATAGGCGAACCTGTAGCTCTGCAGGCCGATGACGGACAAGGTGGGAGACACGGCCGATGTCGGCTCGCAGGAGTCCCCATTGCAGTTCAGGTCAAAGTAGATGGGCCAGCTGTCGAAGGAGGTGAATTCCGCGCTGATGCCCGCATGCCCCTTGCCGGACGTGTCCGGGATGATGGTGGAATCATACATCCTCTGCTTGAGGGGGCTCTGGAAGATGTCCCTCCTGAAATTATCCGTCCCCTGCACCTGGAAGAGCTGGACGTACGAGGGAAAGAGGGATGTCACCTGTTTCTCGACCTGCCGCTTGCTCCAGCGGAGGGAGCTGCCGACCTCAAATGACAGGTCAGAGAACGGAGGGAGCCTGTTCTGGTCAAGGCCGGAGAACCCCACGATGAGCTGGATGGCATATTTCTCGAGAAAACGGTGCTGCATCTCCAGATTGGTGATCTCTGTCGCCAGGTCGTAGAGCTTCTTGAGCCTGACGTCCTCGGTGATGAGGAAGGCCTCCTGGTCATGGGTGATGCCATTGCGGGAGATGTGGAGCGGGTAATCGAGAAGGAACTGCACGTCTTCCTCCCCTATCCTGGCGGTGACCTTCGGCTCTCCCCTCCCTTCGATGGAGAAGCCCTGGCGCTCGAAGGAGGAAAAATCAAGGCAGCTGCCGACGCTCCCACCCACATATGCCGAAAGCTGCCCTTCGATGGACACCGGGGTTCCGACAATCTCCGGGCGCTTGGATGCGAGCTCGCATGTCCCGGTACAGGAATTCGGGGACTTCAGGTACCACCAGTACGGCACGGCCGGCTGCGCGTCTTTCTGGTCCTCGTCGGGCACCCCCACCACGATGGCGTCCGACTCCGTCGCGGCAGGGGTGACGGAAAATGCGCTGACGCGGTAGTCCGGGGAGGTGATGCTCAGGTAGCCGCCCTGCTCGCCGATCCGGTCAAGCGCCTCCTCCGCTGTCTGGCGGAGGCATTGCTCCACGAACGTGGTCACCGGCGCTATCTCTACCGGGGCGGTGACGATGACCTGCCGCATGGTGGTGGGCAGGGGCCTCGTGAACGCCTCCTCGTTGAGCAGGAAATACACCCCTCCGCCGATGAGGATGACGATGGCGAGAATCAGGAAAATCGAGAGCTGCGCCTTTCTGGAGGATGTCCTGCACAGGCCTTTACGCGAAATGTGGTGGAAAATCGTCATTCCAAGGTTACTCCCCCTTAAATTCTTTTTGGATGAGGTTCAGCTCGTACATCCGCTGCTCCATCAGCTCTCTCGCGAGCATGGATTTCTTCTTGCCGAGTTTTTTGCCCACTTCTTCGAGCAGCCTGTCTATCTCCTTGGAGACGGTGATGCGTATCTGGACGGTTTTCATCTTTGTTGTAGTCTTTATGACACTAGTATACCTTAAAATATACTTACTTTAGGCTTTTTGGTGTCATTGTTTATAAATTTTTGTTTTTTTGGTTTCTTTTTATACTTTATTTATGCTTTTTTTAGGATTAATGCAGTTTTTAAAAGGAGAAAGTGGTTATTTATACTTTATTAGTACTTTATTAGTACTTTATTTATACATTAAAAATGTAATATATGCCTATTTTGATCATTTTATATTGGATTTGGACATGAGAAATTTTTCTAGGTTTAGAATGGTCAACTCCCAAAAGCCCGCCCTTGGATTTGGAGAGGGCATCTCCCATGAAAAACAACCTTTATATAATACGCTCCACAAAAACACTGTGTGGCTGACAAAGAGGTCGTCTCCTTCATCAGGAACGCGCTGCTCGCAGGCAGGGACGAGAACAGCGTCCGCATCGCCCTGCTCCGCAAGGGCTACGATGAGCGCCAGATAGACGCCGCCTTGGGGGAAGCGCAGCGCGCCGGCCAGCATTCCCTTCCCTTCTCTCCCGCGATGCTCGGCATCCTTGTCGCGCTGCTCATCGCCGCGGCAGGGTTCAGCTATTTCATCTTCTCCATCAATCCCGCCTCCATCAGGACGGCGACGCTCCTCGACATCAACCTCGAGCCGGTCAAGGCGTCCGCGGCGCCGGGGGAGGAGCTGGTGGTCCTCAAGGAAGTCACGAACATGGGCTCGGCCAAGGGGTATGACGTGGAGCTGCGCACGGAGCTGGTCAATCCCAGGACAGGGACCGTGCTCTCCTCGAAGACGGAAACGAGGGCCATAGAGACCATCGGCTCAACGCAGACGCGGATAGCCGTTCCTGCGACGGCGCCGCCGGGAGAATACCTCATCAGGACGATCGCGGAGTACGGGGACAACAAGCGAGCGGTCGCCTCGCTGCGAGCGGTCGTCTCCGCAACCCAGGAATCCGCGGAAAGCATTCCACCAACCATTCCTGCCGAGACCCCTCCCGAAAGCCAGGCCGGGCAGGAGGAGCCGGCGCCGCAGGGCTGCAATGACTTCAACCCCTGCACCGCTGACTCGTTCCAGAACGGAACATGCGTGTTTGCGCCGATAACGCCGTGCTGCGGCAACGGGAAGTGCGAGCAGGGGGAGAACTGCGCGCTGGACTGCCCGGCGCAGGCGGAGTCCGGGACGCGGGACAATCCCGAGCTGAAGCAGTCCCCGACCCTTGACGACATCAAGCTCCTCGCGACCACCAACTCGCCGAAAGCCATGCAGGAGTGCGCCCGGCAGGAGATTCCGGATTACCGCGATTCCTGCTTCGCCAACGTGGCGAGGATCACCAAGAACGGCAGGAACTGTGAGCCCATCGTCAACGGGCGCATCAAGGACGTGTGCTTCTCCGAAGTCGCGAAGGCGTCCCAGGATTCCTCGGTCTGCGGCAGTGTTGGCCAGGAGGAGAAGAGGGACTCGTGCTACATCACCTTCGCCCTCGATTACCGCGACTACAGCGTCTGCGGGAGCATAGCCGGCAGCCTGAAGCAGAGCTGCTTCGCGCTCAAGGCGCTTGCCGAGGCAGGGGCGGAGGCGCAGGCTTCACAGGAAGCCAGCGGATAGTTGAACAAGAAAATGTTGAGTGGTTACCGCACCCTCGCCCCGTCCTTCAGCTTCTTGTCCGCGATGACGTCCTCGTCGCCCGCTCGGAGAGAAAGGCCGTCAACGACGGGCTTGCCATCCTGCACGGTGATGGTGAGCTTCATGAAGTCGTCGTAGGTGAGCTGCGCGGTCCCGTTCTCCAGCGTTCCGGCCCTGACAGCGGTTCCGGGAGCGGCATCCCTGGCCGTCAGCACGCCGACCTGCTCGCCGTCATCCCCCGCAAGGAGCATGCCCTGGCTCTCCACGCCGCGCAGTTTCGCGTATTTGAGGTTGGAGATGACGACGATGTTTTTCCCCAGCAGCTGCTCTTTCGTGTAATGGCCCCGCAATCCGGCGACGAGCTGCCTTTTTTCCTGTCCGAGGTCGAGCTGCAGCACGTAGAGCTTGTCCGCGTCCGGGTGGTCGTCTATGGAGGTGATTTTCGCCACCTTGAGGTTGAGGGGGAATTTCTTTTCTTCCTGCCCCTCCATCTTCTGCACCAGGAGCTTTTCCCTGCCGATGGCGTGGTTTTTCAGGGTGAAGCTTATATCGCTCCAGCGGAAATCCGTGACATTGAGCTGGCGCTGCAATTCCGTCGAGATGTCCGGCACCATGGGCGCGATGACGATGCTCAGGTTCCTGACGATGTTCAGCGCGAAGCCGCAGATGCGCTGGACGCGCTCCTTGTCCTCCCTGATGAGCTTCCACGGCTGCTCCGCCTGGAAGTACTGGTTACCGAAGGAGGAGATGGCGAGGATCTCGCGGACGGCCTCGTTGAAGTTGAGCGTCTCGTAATGATGGGCAATCTGGCCTGCCTTATCCAGGATGGCCTTTTCCAGCGCGGCATGATGCTCGATCTCCCCTATCCTGCCGCCGAAGTTCCTGCTGGTGAAGCTGATGACGCGATGGCAGAAATTGCCGATGTTCGCGACCAATTCGTTGTTGATCTTCTCCCGGAACACCGCGAAATTGAGATCGATGTCCGCCAGCTTCCTGCTGAGCATCGAGGCATAATAGTAGCGGAGATACTCCGGCGGGTATTTCCGCGAGAAATCCTCCGCGGTGATGAACGTGCCCCTGCTCTTGGACATCTTCTCCCCGTTCACCGTCAGGAAGCCGTGCACGTTGACCGTCCTGGGCAGCTTGAAATCCGCGCCCATGAGCATGGCCGGCCAGAACAGGAGGTGGAAATACATGATGTCCTTGCCGATGAAATGGATGATGGTGGAATCGTTCCACTGCTCCTCTGCATTGCCGTTGTCCCCCACCTTGTTGGCGAAGCTGGCGATGTAGCCGATGGGCGCGTCGAGCCAGACGTAGTAATATTTGTCCTCCTCTCCCGGGATGTTGAAGCCGAAGTAAGGGCCGTCCCTCGAGATGTTCCAGTCCTCGAGGCCGTTCTTTATCCAGTTCAGCGCGAAGTTCCGCACTTCCGGCTGGAGCTGGCCGTTTTCGGTGAGCCATTGCCTGAGCCTGTCCGAGAATTCTCCCAGCCTGAAGAAGTAATGGTTTGATTTTTTCCTTATGGGCGGGTTTTTGCAGAGCGCGCAGTACGGCTCGATCAGGTCGGTGGTCCTGTACGCGGCATTGCACTTCTCGCACACGTCGCCGTACTGGTCCCCGGCGCGGCATTTCGGGCATTTCCCCTTGACGTACCTGTCCGGCAAGGCTCTCTTGTCGTGCTCGCAGTAGGTTATGTCCACCTCTTTCGTGTAGATGTGCCCCTTCTGCTTCAGCCGCCCGAAAATCAGGTCGGAGAAATGCTTGTTTTCCGCGCTGTTGGTGGTGTAGTAGTTGTCGAACCGGACAAGGAACGCCCTGAAATCCCTCGTGTGCTCCTTGAACACATCCGCGATGAGCTGCTCCGGGGAAACGCCGAGCTCCTTGGCCTTCAGCTCGATGGGGGTGCCGTGGGTGTCGTCGGCGCAGCAGTAGATGACATCCTCTCCCCTCAGCCTGAGGAACCGGACATAGATGTCCGTCTGGATGTATTCCACCAGGTGCCCGACGTGGATGGGGCCGTTGGCATAGGGCAGGGCCGAGGTGATGATGGTTCTCTTTCCGGCAGAATTTGGTTGGGTAGTGAAATTGCTCACCATGCAAAGGATAAGGAAAGTCGTTTAAAAACATTTGCCATAGTTTAAATTTGAAACTAGTGTTAAGAAAACGTAAGAACATCCTTACTAGTGGGTGCATAGATGATACAATATATAGATAGCAAGAGTAGTTCCAGAACCAAAATAATAATCTTTATAAAAGAGGAGAGTATAATCTATCCATAATCCAAACACCTTCAATTACACCAAACTGAAAATGGCAGAACTAGTTAGCCTTAAAGAGTTTACCACACAGGAGAAAATTGGTTTACTAAAAGAACTAGGATACAATTCTGATGGGAATTTTGTAACGGATAAAGGAGGAAACGTAGTACTAGACCGTTACATACAACAACCAATTAGATTGGATAATTTTCTGATTTTACCTGGTAGCGCTATAATCCTCGATGATAATCCTGTAAGTTTGTTTAGCTATCTTGAGGAGTTCCCAGATGTCATATGGTGATAAGGTTTCTGATGCAGCTGAGGGGGTAACCAAGGGAGTTTTAGGATATACAGAAGAAAAAATCAAACAGTTTGCTAAAAAATTTATTGATAGAAAACTTATTTTTATCAATAGACCTGAGACCATCGAGCTAGTTAAAGAACAGCTAAAGAGTGGGGAATGGTCGCTTTGTAAACAATACATCAAAGATATTGATTTAAAGATATTAGTCCAACTTGGCTTGGCATTGAGGAAATTGGAATCTGATCAGGTTGAACTACAAAATTTGAGAGATAAGATTGTGTACAAATATAAAATGAAAGGTTTGCATATAGCGCAAGTAGTTCAAAACAAAATTTTAAGGATTTTATTGGAAGTGTTGCCACTAAAGTGAATTCTGTTCCAGAAATGATTGAAAAAGTTGAGTCTCTTTTGCATGATGTGGATAGATACGTGATGTTTATCAAATCGACTGACGACATCAAAAACCGTACACAAGAAGTTCTGATAAAGATTCAAGCAAATAATCCAGACGTATTGATTTTGTTTAGTAGCAAATCCGCTATATCTATATGTTTACAGATGAAAAAGGCACTTGAAAGGCAAATACGTTTAGACTATATTTTTGAGGCAAAACAAGAAAAAGACAGATTACTCATATTTATTTTTCGGCAAGCCCATATGTGGTTTTCTAACAATTGAAGGACAAAAAGTTTGAACAAGTACAAGTTGGTTTAAAGTTGATTCAAAGAAAATATTTAGCTTCCGTCCTGCTCCCCAATCTCCTTCAGCTTCTTCGTGATGGGAATCTTCTCATTACACTTCTGGCATTGGAAGACGAACGCGTTGACGCCCTGGAACTTCTTCCTCTGGTAGGGAGTGGTGGTCTCGCCGGAATGCCTGCAACGCGGGCAGACATACCCGACGCTTACCACCAAAGTGGAAGAGAGGGATTCATCAGTCTCCTGGTGTTTGCATTCAGGACATTCATAGTAATTGGCTTTCTTGTCCGGCTTGCCGTTCTTCTTGATGGGCTTGCCGAGGACTCCTTTTTTGCAGGCGGAGCACTGCGGCCGGAGCACCCAAGCCGTCGCCTTGCCCTCGCCGATGATGCGGTTGGAGAAATAGAAGCACCCGTCCATGCTTTCCGGTCGTTTCAGTGCCATGCCGCCTCTTTTTTTGCCGCTCAGGAGGATTGCTGTCCCGCCTGCCCGTCTTCGCCTGGCCTGTTGGTGATGGTCTCCCCGTCGACAACCACTTCGGCCGCATGCTCAACGCAGAAGCCCATGATGATGCGGTGGTCCTTCTCCGCCTGCTTCTGCACGACGGCATAGGTCGTGGTCAGGGAGAGGATGGTGCGCTGCGTGAGATTGAGGGCTGCGGCCTTCTCCGGATAGCCGTTGACGAACTGCCGCAGGCTCTCCGCGGCGGCAAGCCCGGCGTTCGCGGACTCGTTGCGCAGCCGGGAGGAGTTGAGGATGCGCTCGCTGCCTTTCTTGCAGCCGAAGCCAGGCTCGGTGGTGGAGGCCGCACCCCATTGGAATCCCTCTATCAGCAGCCGGTCAGCATCGAGGGTGTTGATGCGGTAGTCGAACAGGAGAAGCAGGGGCTTCATGTCGTCATTCTCGACAACCTTCCGCTTAAGAGCAACGGTTTCCGCGGAGAGGGAGGCGATGGAATCCGCTCCGGGAGGCGACTGCTGGAAATCCACACCGTACTTGTTCTGGATGGTGGCCAGCTGGGCAACGCCGGTGTCATAGCTGGTGATGCGCTGCTGTGAGCAGGATGCCAGGAGGACGCCCAGAGCGACAAGGGCCATCATCAGGGAAAGGGTCTTGCTGCGCATGGAATAAGCAAACAACGAGGGATTTTTATGCTTTTTCTTTTTCCATTGGGAAGAGGCAGGATAAACAACGGCAAAGACCATGGTCAGGGGAGCAGGCAGGGACAGGCATGGCGCAGCCTATTACGGCAGCATCGCCGAAGGGTACGACAGGCTGCACCGCGAAGAGCAGCTCCGCAAGCTCGCGATCATCGGCCAGTTCATCCCCAAAAGCGCGCTCGTCCTCGATGTCGGGTGCGGCACCGGGCTTTCCAGTACCTTGGGCACCATCATCGGCGTCGATCCCAGCAGGGGGATGCTTCTCCATGCAGAAATGCCGGTGGTGCAGGGTGTTGGTGAACGGCTGCCGTTCAGGGACAGCTCGGCGGATGTCGTGATCTGCGTCACCGCGCTGCACAATTTCTCCGACGTCGGGGCGGGCATCAGGGAGATGGCACGGGTGTCCAAGGGAAGGGTCATCATCAGCCTCCTGAAAAAGGCAAAGGAGCTTGCTGCCATAGAGAAGCGCATAAGGGGCGCCTTCGTTGTGCAGGATGTTGCCGAAGATTCCCTTGACCGGATATTCGTCTGCAGGAAAAGAGCCTAATTTGTTCTGCATAATCAAAAGGTTTTTAAAGGAACCTGCCCCACATCTCTTGTTTTAACCACTCCATAATAAATACAGTTTAGGATGCAGGGTGGTTGAGAGAAACGCCATGAACGCAAGAGTCCTCATCATCGGGATCATGCTCCTGTTCTCCCTGTCCGTGGCGCAGGCGTCCAACCTTACGGTCACAAACCTGGATGTGAGTGTGTCCTATCCGCCGCCCTATGACCGGTTCTCGGACCGGGACGACACCGATGACGACATCGTGAACGGGACCACCATCAAGGCGGACATCTATCCGGGGTCGCTGGTCGAGTTCACTTTTGACGTGGGCAATGAGTTCCCCTCCGCGGGAGACGTCGACATCCAGAACATCCTCGCGACGGTCACGGTCGTGGATCTCGAAGAGAGCGGCGATGTCGAGGAGGAATACTCCGAGTTCGACCTTGAGCCGGGGGCAGAAGAGCACGTCCGCATCCCGGTCAATGTGCCTGAAAAGGTCGAGGCAAAGGACTATGATGTCACGATCCATTTGGAAGGCGAGACCGACAACACCACCGAGCGCGTGGAAATCCTCCTCAAGATGAGCGTCAGGAAGGAGAGCCACGATCTCAAGATCATCTCCTACTCCATCTCTCCCGGGCAGGTGACCTGCGACCGCAGCATCGTCGTGAAGGGCACCCTCGCCAACCTCGGCAGGAACGAGGAGAGCGATGTCGCCGTGGAGGTGCGCTCGGACGCGATCGGCCTGTACCAGAAGCAGGAGGGCATCTTCCTCAACGAGGATCCGTTCGAGGATGACAACGAGTATGCTGTTGCCGTGCCTTATGCCATCCCCAAGACGCAGAAGGCAGGCACCTACGCCATCAGCATCCGCGCCCTCTTCAAGGGCACGACGCAGATGGATCTGCGCCAGGTGAATGTGAAGGTCATTGATTGCCCCGCATCCCCTTCTCCGACGCCGGAGGAAGAGAAGCCTGCTGAGCAGCAGAACCAGTCGCAGCAGGCGGAGCAGCCCGTCATCTCCCCTCCCCCGCAGGGGCAGCAGCCGGGACAGAATGGGGATGCTGTTCCACCCGTCTATTCCTCGGTGGAGAGGCCGTTCTTCTCCACGCCGCTGGGGATTGCGGCAATCATCATCGGGAACATCGTGCTGGTGGGGGTTCTCATCTTCATCGGGGCCAAGCTGATTGTCGGCAAGGGCGGCTCCGGCAATGCGCGGAACGAGTGGGGAGGGGAAGAGGAATAGCCAAGTCGTGAAATCGTGGGAAACCTTTAAATAATATATAGTGTTACTACAGTTCCGTTAGGATAGTTGGGGGTTTGGGGATGAAGGTTAGCAGGAACGATAGTGATTTTGCGCTGAAGAGGGGGATGAACAGGCTTCTTCTCCTACCTTTGATGCTTGTGCTGCTTCTTCCTTTTGCGTTCTCCCAAACCCTGCCTGATGATGAGGCGAGAAAGTTTGTCACTGCGAACTGCAGGGCAGACCAAAATTCCGCGGCATCCACTTCTTGCGCAAACGTCGAGATACGCTCCTATAATTCCAACAGGAACATTAGGGCATATTGGCTCATCAACATCACCAATACGACGGGGACAATACAATCAGCATTCTTTGTGTGGAATGAGAGCGGCGTTGGAAATGCAGACAATTCCCTCTCCGTCCAGTTCTATTGGGACAAAAGCGGCTTTGATTCATCGACGATGAACTGGAACAACCAGAAGTGCGGAACGGCGGTGGACCTTACTGCCGGGACGTGCAATACTACACTGCTGAAAGAGTTTAATCTGAGTTCTCTCGCTGCAAACATGCAGCAGGTGGTGAATTTCACCGATGCGGCGAAGTGGGAAAAGGAAAAGGGGGATGGCATCTTCAGCATCATGGCAAGGATGAATGATGAAGATTTTGATGGTACCAATCGCGAGTCGCATCCGCACGCCATCGGGGAGCCGAAAAATGCCGCTCCGATGCTGAACCTGACTGTGTTGATAGACGCCACCAAGCCAATCGTCAACACCACCTTCAACACCTCAACGCCGAGGAACATCGACGTGCTCAACTTCACTGGCAACATCAGCGACGAGACCGGGCTGCTCTCCGCGAACTGGACAATCAATCTCTCGACCGGAAAGGTCTTCATGAACTACACCATCTCAGGGACTTCCGCCCAGGTGAGCAACGCCACCAGCCTCTACGGGCTGAAAGGGGGGGCTGTCCTCAACTTCACCCTTTATGCGACAGACACCTCCAACAACGTGAAGCAGAACTCGACCCTGCTCACGGTGACTGACGCGCTGCCGCCGGTGGTGAATGCTTCCTTCAACACCTCAACGCCAAAGATTTATGACATCATCAACTTCACCGGGAACATTACCGACGAGACGGGCCTCCTGTCCGCGAATTGGACTGTCAATCTCTCTACCGGGACACTGAAAATAAACTATTCCGTATCCGGGGCAGCGGCCACCCTGAGCAATTCAACCTTCCTCCCTGCTGCAGGCGTCATCAATTTCACCCTCTTTGCCACGGACACGAGCAACAACGTCAGGCAGAACTCGACCCTGCTCACCGTCTCTGACAACCTCAGGCCAGCCATCAACGGCACGCTCAACGCAACGTCTGCGGTGCTGGGCAGCGTCATCAACTCCTCCTTCAACATCACGGACGAGACCGGGCTGCTCTCCGGCAGCATCATCGTGAACCTCTCGACAGGAAAAGTGTTCATGAACTATTCCCTCTCCGGCACGTCAGCGACCATAAGCAACACCACCTCCGTCAATTGCGCCCCCTGCGTCCTGAACTTCACCGGGCTCGCGACGGACACCTCCAACAACGTGAAGCAGAATTCGACAATCATCTTTGTCGCCGATTCGACGAGGCCAATCGCCAACTCCTCCTTCAACCTCTCCGCTCCGAAGAAAGGGGACATCATCAATTTTTCAGCCAATGTCACTGACGATTTCTCCCTGCACTCGGCCAACTGGACCATCAACATGACCAATGGGAAGCTCTACGTCAACTATACCTTTGACCCATTGACGGCCAAGGCGACAGTCTCCAATTCAACGGCCATCGTCGGCGGGAGGGGCAACGTCTACAACTTTTCCCTGAGGGCATGCGACGCATTCGGCAACTGCAACCAGAACGACACGCTCATCACGGTAGCCAACACGCCTCCCTCCTGCACCGCGGGAGCGTTGAACAACACCTCTCCCAAGACGAATGATGCCATCAACCAGACCGGATGCGGGTATTCTGACGCCGACGGCGATGCCCGGCAGCCTTCAAGCTTCTCATGGTACAGGAACAATGCCCTGATAGCCGGCCAAAACGCCCAGACGCTGAATCTCTCGACGGCAGGGAACGGGGACAAGGGAGACACCATCAACGGGTCGGAGCAGCCGTACGATGGGTTCGATTATGGAAACTGGGTCAATGTCTCCATGTATGCCCTCGTCCAGAATTCGACCCCGACAACCCCCGTCATCGCAAACGCGTCCGGCCAGGCATACAACACGAACCAGGTCATCAGCTGGGCATCCAGCGACGCTGACGGCGACCAGATCCTCTATACGGTGCATTTCAACGGCCCCTCCTTCAGCACCCCAGACCAGAACTTCACCACCACCATGGCCGCGGACGGCACGTACTTCCTCAACGTCTCCGCGGCTGACGGAACGGGGAACTCGACGAACAGCTCGGCGTGGAACATCACGCTTGACACCACCTCCCCCTTCACCGCCCTCTCCTTCAATTCGAGCGCCCCGAGGAANNAGCAACACGACAAATCTCAATGGCCTGGTCGGCGGGACCGTGCTGAACTTCACCCTCTACGCCACGGACACCGTCAATAACGTGCGGCAGAATTCCACGCTGTTCAGCATCTCCGACAGCCTGCGGCCAGCCGCCAGCACCGGCTTCAACTCCTCCTCTCCGGCGATAGGGACGATCGTCAACTTCACGGCCAACGTGAGCGACGAGACCGGGCTGCTCTCGGCCAACTGGACGTTCAACATCTCCGGCTCGGTGACGAAGATGAACTACACGCTCTCCGGCGCATCAGCGCAGGTGAGCAACATGACGGCACTGCCGGCCGGAGGAATCGTCAATTTCACGCTGTATGTCACGGACACTTCCAATAATGTGAGGCAGAGCTCGACGCTGCTATCTGTCGCGGACACCATCCCTCCCGTGATCAACGGCACGCTCAACAAGAGCTCTCCCGGTTTCCAGGACGTCGTCAATATCACCTTCAACCTGACGGATGAGACCGGGCTGCTCTCGGGCAATATCACCCATAACATGTCCGGCACCCCCACCACCATCAGCTTCCCGCTCTCGGGGACGTCCGCGCAAATCAGCAGCAAGGCGCAGGTATCCTGCAACGGATGCGTCATCAACTTCACGGGCTACGCGGCGGATGCCTCAGGAAACGCTAGGCAGAATTCGACAGTCGTATCAATCGGGGATTTCATGCCCCCTGTCTTCAACGCAGCCATACCCAACGTCACCATCCCCGAAGAGGGCCATAACGCGACGCTCAACCTCAGCGACTTCATCACTGACGCCAACAATACCGATGAGCAGATTACCTGGCGCGCCACGGGGAACAGCAGCGTCATCGTGCGCATCAACCAGACCACGAAGATAGCGAACATCAGCGGCTCGGCCAACTTCACCGGCCAGGAGAGCATCTTCTTCCTTGCCACCGACGGTGTCTTCGAGACGGCGTCGAACGAGGTTGTCGTCACGGTCCTCAACGTCAACGACGCCCCCGCAATCACATCGGTGTCCCCGGCCTCCGATCCCACCATCGCCTCGCAGTCCGGCTCGCAGAAATTCAACGCCACCTTCATCGACGTGGACTCGGGCGACAGGTACAACGCGACATGGTTCAGGAACGGCACGTCAATCGCTCCATCGAACGCCTCCAATGTCACCGTGGCAAATCTCCCAACGGGGAGATACAACATCACGGTCATCGTGACGGACAATGCCTCCGCATCGGCAAGGCACGAATGGGCGCTCAACGTCTCGTCCATCATCGGCGGCGGGGAACTGACGAGCAACGTCCTGTCATTGAGCGAATCGGAGCGCGAGAACGCGACGAACGTGCAGGTCAACAGGTCCGGCTACGGCGGCATCGACTTCGGCTCTAACATACTCAACTTCAGCGGCATTTCGAACCTGGAAGACGCCTTCAACATCAGCCGCGGGCTGGTGTCGGTCAACAACGGCTCGTTCCCCGGCGTCAACAGGTCCGCGACCATCGTGATGCTGGGCCTGCCGTACGCCAAGATGCCATTCATCTTCGTCGACCCCGGCTTCGAGTCCAACACGAGCGGGACGCTGTGCCTCGACACGGTATGCACCAACGTCACCTACAGCCCGTCCACGGGCAGGCTGGAATTCCATGTCCCGCATTTCAGCACCTATTACACCCAGGCAAATTTTAGCAACGGCGCACCGGCCATCACCACGGCGCCGAAGACAAGCGCGAAGACCGGCCTTTCCTACACGTATGACGTGGACGCATCCGATCCGGACGGCGACACGCTCTCGTTCAGCCTCCTGGCCGCGCCATCGGGCATGGGCATCGGCTCCTCAACGGGAATCATCAGCTGGACGCCCGCGAGCAGCCAGATCGGCAGCAGCAACGTCACGGTGCGGGTGAGCGACGGCAACCTGACGGACAACCAGTCCTTCGAGATCAACGTGACGAAGGGCCCCAAGCTCGCGATAGAGGAGGTGGACGTCAAGGTGGACAGCAAGTCCTCCAACAACCTCGTGGACGGCGACTCCATCTCCAGGGACGCCGCTCCCGGCTCGAAGGTCACGTTCAAGGTGAAGGTGACCAGCCTGTTCACCGACGAAGAGGGCCTGGACATCAACAACGTCCAGACGGACATCACCATCAGGAACATCGATGACGGGGATGATATTGACGAGGACGCGCCTGACTTCGACCTCAGCCCGGGCAGGTCCAAGACCGCGACCATCGCCTTCAACATCCCCCTCCAGGTGGACGAGGACACGTTTGACGTCGACATCGAAGTGGAGGGCGAGGATGACAACGGCACCACGCATACCGATAAAGCGGTCCTTACGCTCGAAGTCAACAAGGAGAAGCACGAGATCCGCATCCTGAACGCGGCGGTGTCCCCGGCAGTCGTGAGGTGCGAGCAGAGCGCCACCGTCTCGGTCAACGCCCTCAACACCGGCGAGGATGACGAGGACGAGGCCGTGATACGGGTGACAAGCCAGGCGCTCGGCTACTCCGCGAAGGAGGAGGCATCGGTCGATTCCGGCACCGATGACAACCAGTTCGACAGGGCCTTCGCCATCCCCCTGCCCAAGGACCTCAATGAGGGCTCCTATCCCATCGACATCCGCACGTACTACCGCAGCGACAGGGAAAGCGACGCCAGGAGCATCACCCTCGAGAAGGGCGAGTGCGTCACCACGCAATCGACAAGCCAGCAGCAGCCCTCCGCGGCGGAGCCTGCGGTCGAGGTCGTGAACCAGAACATCCAGCCGGCGCCGGCTGAGCAGCCCTCTGTCGTGGAGCAGGAGGACCTCTGGCAGCAGTTCCGGGAGAGCAGGAGCTATGCCATCGCCCTGGTTTCGGCCATCGCCATGCTGACGTTCCTGCTGGTGGTCATGATCGGCCTCGCGGTCGCGAGGTTCTTGCTGTAGGGCAGAGTGCATTCTCAANNTGTCAAGAACCACCGGTCAAACACGCAGAAATCAAAGATTTCTGGTGTCCTGAAAATCTCCGATTTTCATGAGGCCGGTGGCATGGTGACAGCAAAAGCGTGAGCCATGTGGTTCTTGACGCTCGGAATTCCGCAAACTCAGCGGTTCTTGAGCACTACTTATTCCACCAATCAGAGATTGGTGGAATTCCGTTGTTTGAAATTTTAGCTAGCGCGCGCCTTTCCTACCCTATAGACTAATGCTGGTGCAAGTTCTCAAACTTTCTCCTTCTGCAGAACTGGAACTTTTCCAATTTTGTAGGAAAAGGAAACTGGCAGCATTTTGTGTGGTAAACTCAATCTTTGCCGTCAGAAAGAACTACCTAAACTGCCCCGTGTCGATGATCTTCCGCATCCTGTTCACGAAGTCCTCCGCCTCCTTGTAGTAGCGGTCGTATTCCTCGCCCTTGATCTCCTTTATCTCGCGGTGGGTGATGAGCTTCATGAGGCGGTAGAAGGTGCGCATGGTCTTCACGTACTTGGCCTCCAATAATCTCTTGTCCACCAGGCGCTTCTGGAGCATGTCCGCGACGTGGTCCGGGCTCGGGGGAGTCTCGCCCACCTTCATCAGCGCGGCGTGCGCGGCGTCGATGACGGCCCAGTACAGGTCGATGACGGCCTGGCTGATGCGCCACTTGGAGTTGTTCAGGGTGTTCGGGGAGCGCATGTAGTACGTCCAGATGCTCTCCTGCGTCGGCCTGATCCTGCCGCGCTTGAGCAGCACCTGGAGAGGGTCGAAGAAGCCGGAATCGATCAGCGCGACGCCGTCCCGCAGGATGTTGATGGCGACCGGGTCGCCGTTCCGGATGTATTCCCAGAAGTTGGTGAATCTCAGGGTGATGATGTGCAGCTTGGTGGAATTCCTCACCACGAGGCGCTGGACGATGACGCGGTACGCTTCCGTGACTTCCGGGGTGAGGGAGATCTGCGTGTCGTCGATGACGACGAGGACGTCGATGTCCCCTTCCGGCTGCCGGGTCCTGCGCGCGGTGGAGCCGAAGATCACGACGGCACGTATCAACCCCCCTAATTCCTTGTGCAGCTCGTTCGCGAAGCGGTACACCTTGTCCAGGTCTTCCTTGTAGTACTTCTCAAGGTTGGGATGCTCCTTGCGCTGCAGGTCGAATTTCATTTCTTCACCGATTGAATGAGGAATGCATGTTGCAAAACCGCCGTCGTGGCGT
Organism: Candidatus Woesearchaeota archaeon; assembly: GCA_013330825.1. Classification (GTDB taxonomy): domain Archaea; phylum Nanobdellota; class Nanobdellia; order Woesearchaeales; family GW2011-AR4; genus GW2011-AR11; species GW2011-AR11 sp12027u. Next base: position 21,699 of record DUHN01000074.1, read on the forward strand.
GCGGCGAGGTTCGGGATGCGCCCTACGGGCTGCCGAGCAGGCAAAATCGAGCAGAGCGAGATTTTGCCGTCGTACTGGCCAACGGCGGCGCCCGCAATACCTTGCCCTAACCATCCCCTCAAGAGCGGAGCTTATATAAAGGTTTATTATGGATCATAAGTAGTGACAGGCCATGGACATCCCATACACCCTTTCCCTGCTCGGGTCGCGCATCAAGCTGCTGGAGGTGCTTGCCCTCATCGACGGCGTGAAGCCGGCCGGCCGCATCCTCTGCCCCGAGGGGAAGCTCCGGGATACCCTTGCCTTCCTCGACGGACAGGGCATGGCGGTCGAGGAATCGCCCTTCAAGGTGCTGAAGGATCCTTCCCAGGGGGCGTATGCCGACCGCTCCTTCAGGGCGGGCAGGTATGACTCCCGGAACGGCCACGTCTGCCTCTATGTCTCCAAGGACAGCGGGCGGGCAACGGAAGCCAGGGACAGCGAGGACCGCCGCGACCATCGCGGATTCGGGCTGGCGCTCGGCTACCCGGAATGCTGCTGCGCCTTCTTCGAGGAGCATTTCTCGGCATCGAACACGGACCTGACGCTCGACACCCTGGAGCACTCGGAGGGGCATGTCTTTCCCTGCTACAGCACCGTCGCGGCGCGGCATTTCGACGCTTCCCTGCTCAGCCATTTCCCGTGCTCGTTCCGCTGCGCGGAATCCGTCGCGCTGGCGCAGAAGCACCTGAACGTCCTGGAGAAGCACGCGCCTGAAATCGCCGCAGCCTTCATGCCCCTGCTCAGGACCGGGGTGGTGTACGCGCGCGGTGACGGCCCCATCCTCCTCAAGGGGCACCGGCAGGAAGGGAGCCTCATCTCTTTTGACGAGGTGGTGGCCGGCAGGGCGACGAAGCTGTATTACCTGCTCAGCCGGGAGAAGCAGCTCCGGGTGGAGGGGAAGAACAGGATTGTCGTCGGGGGGGAGGTCATCGAGGGGAAGGACAGGGGGGTGATGGTGTTTCAATGATCAATCAGTTTTTCCCATAAACGCTGAAGCGTGTCCCGTTGATGACCACGCTCTTGAGGGAGACAAGCGTTCTCGGATGAAAATAATCCCCTGAAAGGATGAGGTGCCCATTCATCTCCTTAACCAGCTTCCGCTCCATGCCCCTCTCCAAAGGCGTGTCCGGGCTGAGGAATAACACATCGTAGGGGGAAATATCATGCTGGAGCATGTCCGTAAGGCGGAATGCTGCGCTGCTTCCGAGTTTCCCTGCCATGCTGACGGCAATGGCGTGCAGGCTTGGATCAATCTCGATGCCTTCCGCCCGCGGCACGAACAATGATGCGATGAGGACCACCCTGCCGTCTCCGCTGCCGAGGTCGAGAAAATTCCTGTAGCGGTCCAGTCCGAGCTTCCGGAACGCCTCGAAGACTTCCGCCATGATGGCCGGGCTCCAGAACCCTTTGGACGTCGGATGCAGGGGCAGCCTGCCCCGCCGCAATGATTCCCTGTCTTTCTCCTTGTAGGCTGACTCGATTTGCCGGAATTTGTGGAAATCCATCAGTAATCACCACCAGTAGCGCATGAAAATAGGGGGAGAATGGGTGGTGGGGCTTCCTGCCATTACGAGGACTGCACTTCGAGCAGGGCTTTCCTGTTGAGGACGCTGCTCGCATCAAGAATCTCAACGCCGATGAGCTTCTTGTCCTTATCAAAGTCAAGGACAATGTTGTCGTTCAATTGGATAGTGCGCTTCGCTTCCCCGTCTAGGATGGGATATTTGAGGTAGATATACGCCGCATCCGCTTCCTTGTCATATTCCACTTTCATGGCTCACATTACCGTAATGACCTTTATATAGCTTTCTTCTTCGGCGTAGACAATTTTGATGCTTCTTCCCTTCAGATGGCTGACCGCTTCTTTCCTCCCTTCAAAAGACTTTTTGACATAATCCGCGTGGTTGAGGACAAAAGAGACTTCTTCTGGAGTGATGCCCCGTTGCCGCATGCGCTTCCGTGCGTGGCCAGTGTAGGTGATGCCCATACCACACGTCCAATCGTGCAGGATATTTATTCTTATCGGGCAGGTTGCCCCTTTTGAGAAAGCCTCCCTCCAACCTATGGCATCCACCACAAAAAAGTATAAAAACAGGGCGAGGTGCGGCAGCACAGCAGAATAGGTGGTTATGTGCTGAGCGCTGTTTCGCCAAGAACGGGCATTTTTGCCGTACGGAAAGGGAGTTTCCTGCCAGATTTCACCGCTTCCAGGCTTGCGCCTGCCGAAGGCTGGGAGGAGAACGGCTCCGGGGAGGAGAGGTTCCCTTCATCTGATGTGGTGAGGAAAGATCCCCATGAGCCTAAGGTCCTGAAAAAAGCATCCAGAGCGCTGGAGGGCATCGTCGCCGAGTCCTTTGCCGGGAAACAGGAAGGCCTTGTGCTGAAAGTTGCGGCAGGCGCTGCAAGCCCTGATTCCCTCCCGTTGCGAGCCGGCTATCCCGTGGCCCTTTCCTATCCCGCCGGAAGAGATGCCAAAGCGCTGCCCCATCATCGAGTTAACGGTGTTCTGCCTTCTTCCATGCCAGTGCAGCCTCTCTGGGTCGTGTACGCGAAGCCAATGGGCATGAGCTATACCCAGTATGAGGAAGCACAGTTCAGGTATGATGCGGAGGTTGCGTCCAGGGTGTATGTTTCTCCGGTAGCCGATTATCAGAAGCAGAGTGGTGGGACAGATCCCAGTTCCTTCACCAGCTACAGGGTGAGCAGTCATCTCCTGTACAGGAAAGACATGCTGGCCTCTTCTGAAGCGCGGCAGCAGGAGGGTGCCCGCGTGGAGTATGCCGCGCAGCACTATGCAGCAAGCCGGAGAACCTTTGAGCCGCGGCAGCAGGACAGTAACTCAGGAAATGCCTACCGTGCAGAAGCGAATGAATTGCCTTCTCCAATCAGGATGACTGCTGAGGCGGGGAAGCCAACCCTTCCGTACCGGGCCACCGCAAACAACATCCAGTTCCGGCATGATGCCCCAAAAGAGCTGCGCATGGGGACGGAGCAGCGGATGAGGCAAGGGGCTTCCTTTGTGCGGCCGATCCCTCCCAGGCGGGACGATGATGCCTACCTGCAGCGCCTTGCGAGGAGCGAGATTGCGGTGCCGACGCAAAGAATTGAAACATCCGCTTATCACCATTTCCTCCAGACAAAGCCGGTGAAGCCCTATGAGCCTGTGCAGCAGCGGGAAATGCCAAATTATAGGGAGATGTCCGTTGGTCAATCCTATCGTGTCTCTTCTCTTGAAGGCAGAATGACTATTCCCTACATATCTGCTTCACTGCCTTCCGTAACGGTGATTCCTGCCAAAAGCCCTGCATTTGCTCTCGACTTCCTTGTCACGGGGCAGCCTCTTCGTGCTGAACTGAAGAACCTTGATGGGCTTCTGAAGGACACAATTCCTACAGAACAGAGAACGACCAGAGACTATGAGCCAAGGAAAGGTGAGCAACGGAAGACATACCGGGACATTGACGGCAGTGTCGTGAAGGATATGCATGTCGCGCTCGATTACAGCATCAAGGAAAGCGACATGGCCGGGCAGGGGGCAAAGAAAGACTACCTCAGCTTTGCAAAAGAGAGGCTCCGCCAACTTGGGCACAATGTAGATATCGAAACAAGGACCTACAATGGCGTCAAAGCCCGCATTCTCGTCAACAAGGACAACCCCAACAGGTATTTCCACATCCTCATCAATGGCAAGCTCCCTGAATTCAAAGATGGAGGGGAAAATCCCGCCGCGCTTCTCTATCTGGAAAAGGGGGCTACCCTCCAGATTGTTGAGCATGGCAATGTCCTTCCTTACATCAAAGCATGGGATAATCCTCTTGTCCGGCAATGCACCACAGGAAAGAATAACTATAAAAAGTAAGAAGCCTTAATCGTTCTCGAGGGTGCTGAAATGATTATTCCAGAATCAGCGGAGCGGAGAATCTACGGAGAGGCAGACGGCAAGAGAGGATACTCTATCCCCTTCTCGGATCCCGTCCCCGTCGCGGAGGAAAATGCCTTTTATGGCCCGCGCTTCAGCATGAGCGCCCAGGCCGTTCCCCAACCAGTGGTCTATGTTTCCTCAGGCGCCATCAAGGCAGGCTTTGGGTTCGTCACCGTCTATTACGGGGGAATGCAGCAGGAAGAAGTCGTCCGTGGCCCATCTTCCCCGCCAGGGTATTCATCCTCTGCGGGAATCAGGGACGGGAAACATGCCGCGGCAGCCACCATCGACGAGGTGCTTGCCGCCATCCGCAGCGCGGCAGGGATGCCCACCTTGGAAAGTGTCCTTGAAGCGGCCAGAGCGCAGTCCCTGTCCTGGAAAGAGGAAGGGGCAGCCCGCCAGGGAAGGGAGGGGGAAGGCGGCCAAGAGAGCGGCCTGGTAATGGATGTCCCCCATCTTCTCCTCAGCTATGTCCTCCCGCAGAAAGGCAATGAGCAGAAGGGGCAGGAAAAAGCAATGTCATACAGCCCGCCGCAGCGGAAAGGCACCAAGTGGCCAGGGGAGCTGCCGGAAGGGGAAGAGGGATCCGGAATCCCTGACGGAAAGGCCAGACTGCGCAAGAAGAAGCTGCCGGAAGGCGCCTATGGGAAGCAGCACTCTTACGGCATCCCCGAGCAGGGGAAAAAGGACGGCAAAGAGGACAAATACGATTTCAGGCAGGTGTGGAACAACATTGAAGTCAATTATAGCTTCAGCATCGGAAAGAACGACAACCCGTTTTCCCATTACATCGACTACGACTCCCTCAGGCCGAAGACGCACGGCTCTGCCATCATCGCGGCGAAATCCTACTATAACAAAGTGCGCAGGGAGATGTCTTCGTTCGCCTCTTTTGAAGGGCACTTCAACTAGGGCTCTGTCCCGAATGAAGGCAGNNCCAGAAGAAGATTATTCAAGCTGTGAGTATCTCCTGACCTTGTGCAGCGCCTCCCTGCTGGCCGAGAGAAGGATGTTGATCTGCTCGGCGCTGGACTTGCTCCGGTAGCTGATGGTGTCCAGCCGGTCCCTGATGGCCTCGATCTCCTGCCTCTGCTCCCGGCTGATGCTGCCCGGCGAGAGC
>DUHN01000043.1 GCA_013330825.1 Candidatus Woesearchaeota archaeon
CTCACCTCTTCCCTGCATTTGGATTATAAGACCATCCGCCACCATCTCCGGATTTTGGAGGAGAACAGGATTATCCTGGCCATCAACAAGGGCAATTATGGCGCGGTCTACTTCCTCACGCCGGAATTCGGGAAAGATTACGGAATTTTTGAGGAGATTTGGAACAGATTTGGGAAAAAGTAATTAAATAAGGATGTGCTTTGTTTTCTTAACCTTTACCGGACTATTAGTATAGAAAACAAGCGAGGTGGTCTCATGAAACTCTCCGTATTGGCGTTCTTTGCGCTCTTTGCCGTTGTGGTAGCAGGCTGCTCCCAGGTCTCTCCTGAAAAAACAGCCACCTCTCAAATGGAGAAACCTGCTGGAGAGGAAGCGATGATGGTGGAAGAAGGCTTTGAGATGATCAACGGAAAGATGATGATGGTCAACGAGAAGACCAAAACTACCGTTGTGATGGAAAAGGACGCTGTTCTCAATGATGGTACCAAGGTCATGATGGATGGGGCCGTCATCAGGCCGAACGGCGAGCAGTTTGTGCTGAAAGAGGGTGAATCCATGTGGATGGACGGCTCGTTCATGGAAGCAGGGGAGATGATGGCAGGAACAGAAGAAGATGCCGCTATGATGTCCGGCAACTATCAGGGAACCCATCTGGCCGGAACGACAACCCCGTATCTGGCGTTCACCAAAGCAGATTATGAGAAAGCCCTTTCGGAGAACAAGGTCATCCTGCTCAATTTCTACGCCAGCTGGTGCCCGATCTGCAAGACAGAGCAAAAGGAGACAACGGCCTTCTTTGATTCATCGGACAGGGAGGATGTCGTCGGCTTCCGCGTCAACTTCAAGGACTCAGACACCGACGCCGACGAGGAAGAGTTGGCGAAGCAGTTTGGCGTGCCTTATCAGCATACGAAGGTCATCGTGAAGGACGGCAAGCAGGTCTTGAAGTCGCTGGAACAGTGGGAAAAATCTGATTATGAGCAGGCGCTTTCCGCCGTCTGATTTTTCATTTCGTTGTTTTCAATGCCCATACTTTCATAAAATGGATATCCAAGAACACAGCGAATCTCAGAAAACTAATTAAAGGGCAATCGGAAGGCCAACCACATGGAAATCCAGATGATGCTGTCCAATGTCTTTACCGGCATTAACTTAGCATTGGCGCTGATCTTGTTTATTCTCTACCTGCGGATGTTCCTCAAGACAAGGTCCAGCTTCACCATTGGGCTCTTGCTCTTCGCTGCCCTCTTTGTCATCCAGAACGCAGTCTCCTTTTACTTCTTCATCACCATGATGCCCTATTTCGTTCCCGAGGTTGCGTCCTATGTCCTCAGCCTCACATTGCTCCAGACCATTGCCCTTGCGGTATTGAACTGGATCACGTGGAAATAAACCAGAAAAATGGAAAAGAAAACTGAAGAAAAAGAGTTGGATGTCCGCCCCCTGAAAAAGCGGGACTGGCGCATCTTCCTGTGCAGCGTGTTCTTCGTGCTCGGCTTCTCGCTGGTGTTCTCCCTTGTCGGAGTGCTGCTGCAGAGCGCGCTGGCGGGGATTTCATACAGCGCGCAGCAGTGGCTCGGCAGGATTGGTGGGATGATTATCATCCTGTTTGGAATTTTTCTATTGGGGCTCATCAAGATACCGTTTCTCGAGCAGGAGCACAAGTTCAGGGTAAAGCGGAAGTTCGGCTCTGCATATCTTGCCTCCTTCGTCTTCGGCGCGGCGTTCGCCGTCGGATGGAGCCCGTGCGTGGGGGCCGTGCTCGGCGCGGTCCTCACCCTGGCGGCGACGCAGCCCGGCTCCGCGTTCTTCCTGCTCATCGCGTACACGCTCGGCCTCGGCATCCCGTTCCTGGTCGTGGGCCTCTTCGTCAATGAGGCGCAGGCATTCATCCATCGCTGGGAAAAATGGCTGAAGTACCTCACCTACGTCTTCGGGGCGTTCCTCATCGCGATCGGCGTCCTGGTGTTCACCGGCCAGCTCAGCAGGGTGGCCAACCTCGCCTTCGCCGCCGACCTGCTCATCGCGCTGGACATCGGCAGCGTGGGGGCAGGAGCGTCGCTCAACCTCGGCATCGCATTCCTTGCAGGATTGGTGTCTTTCCTGAGCCCTTGCGTTCTCCCTTTGATTCCTGGCTTTCTGTCCTATCTTGCTTCTTTATCGGTAAAAAAGTGATTGTGATGAAAGGAAAAACCATTGCGCTCATTATTGTGCTCATCGCCATAGCCGGCTCCATCTATTACCTGGAATCAGGCAAGGCGTCCTTGTCTGCGCAGCAGCCGGATACTCTGGAGACTGAAGGCAACAATCAACAGACTCAAATCAACAGCAACGAAAGCAGGCAGGCATTAACGCCTTACCGGCAATGGGAGCGCTCGTTAACAGCAGAGGACAGGAAGCGCATCGCGGACAAGGAGAAGCTCTACCAGAAAGTCCCGGAGCTTGCGGGCATCTCCGGCTACCTGAACGCCCCCGAGGGCATGAAAATCTCCGATTTCAGGGGCAAGGTCGTGCTGGTGGATTTCTGGACCTATACCTGCATCAACTGCATCCGCACCCTGCCGTATCTGACGGAATGGGACAGGAGATACAGGGATGAGGGACTGGTCATCATCGGCGTGCATACCCCTGAATTCGAGTTTGAGAAAGAATATGATAATGTGAAGATGGCCATGGGGAAGTACGGCATCGGGTACCGGGTGGTGCAGGACAACGACTATGCGACGTGGAAAGCGTTCGGCAACCGCTTCTGGCCGCGGAAATACCTGGTGGATGCGGACGGGTTCATCCGCTACGACCACATTGGCGAGGGAGGGTACACCGAGACCGAGCAGAAGATCCAGGAGCTGCTCATGGAGCGGGGGGCGCGCCTCGGCAACATGAGCACGACGCAGCTCGAGGACAAGACCCCCCGGAGACAGCAGACGCCGGAGCTGTATGCCGGCTATGGATTCGCGCTGCCGCGCGGGCAGGATATCGGGAACCCGGGAGGGATGCAGCCGGGCGAGGCCGCCGATTATCTCATCCAGGGCGCGCTGAAAAATGATGCCATCTATCTCAACGGAAGATGGCAGAGCAACGAGGACAACCTTGAGGCGAAGGAAGGCAACGCGGCCATCATGCTCGCGTTCACCGCGTCCTCGGCCAACATCGTGGCATTGAAGCAGGACACCCCCTTGAAATTATTTGTCGGGATCGACGGCCAGCCCGTCTCCAAGGAGCAGGCGGGGGACGACGTCATCGTCGGAGAAAGCCAGTCCTACATCCTTGTCGCCGAGCCGCGGCTCTACAATGCCGTCAACGGCGCTTATGGCACCCATCTGCTGACGCTGGCCGTGGAGAGGGAAGGCTTCGCGTTCAGCGCGTTCACGTTCGGCTGACTGGCCTTTGTCTCTTACAACCACTCCTGCATCGGTTTTGCCGTGCGCTAGAGCATGTATGCACTCATCACGAGCAGCGCGATGTTGAGGGCATAGATGATGGTGCACAGCGGGCAGGCTACCCTGAGCCTGAAGAAGGAGACGTACGCCAGATAGACGGAGCCGAGCACCGCAGGGGCAGACAGGGCAAACAATGCCCCAGTCTGGCCAAGCCATGCCAGCGCCAGGGCGAGGGCGTAGAAGGCGAGGCCATAGAGGGAGTTGGGCAGGATGAACAAAGCGCCATGCCCGCTGTCTAGGGCCTTGGTGCAGGATATCTTCTCGCTGATGTCGCAGACCGGCTTGTAGCCCTTGTCCTTGGCCAGCTTTTGCTTGACGCGGAAGGCGTAGAGGGATATGAGCATGCCGAGGGCGGAAAGGATGATGAGGGAGATTGTCGGTGCGTCCATGCTCATGCCCTGTTATGTCCTTACCCTCACTTTCCACACGAAATGCTCCAAGAGGCCTTTGGGCATGATGATATATAAAGATATCAGGCTGAAACCCGGGCCTCGTCCAGAATCATCTGCGCTATGACGTCGATGGGCTCAAGTTCGGCAGCGGGCCTCTTGAATGATGCCGAAGCCCTCCTGATGGTCTCTTCCTGCAAGGCATCCTCCCTGTTGAAGTTGCCAAAATAAGCATCCAAGACCATGTTAATCTCGACAGGTTCCATAGGCGGGGCCTCGGCTGGAAACAGGTAAGCAGTCATTTTTCCAAGGCTCTCTATGACACACTTCACATCAATCGCCTTGTTGAGGGCATCTTCCTCCCTCATGCCCCTAAGCTTCCTTGAGGTGTGCCAATCCATCAGGAAGGGCACTCCATCAACATCGTACACATTTCCCAGATGCGGCTGGTGATGGACCAATCCATGGTCGTGCAATTCCCGCAGCCCTTCTACGAAGGAGATGATGAACGGATACGCCTCTTTGTAGTACATACCGAGCATCTGCGGGGTTTTTTCGACTACTCCTTGGACTGTTGATATGAGATCAAGATAATGGACACCGAGCCTTCTTCCAACAAACGGCACGGAATAAACGACAAAACCGAAGGGCCCTCCCTCATTGGAAAGGCTTTGTTCGTTGAAGAAGCCATAAGCCTCCACTAAAGGCGTTTTCAATCGTGATAATTGGAGCTTTTGTGCCCTCATGGTGTTGATGACCGTAGTGCTTAATTCTTCGTTGGTGTAGGCTCCCATAGCCCTGTACGCCGGCCGGGAATCCAATCGTCTATTGCCCTCTGCGTGCGCCGTCGTCATTGTACCCTCCGGCATGGTCCCGATAAAATTTTCAGAAGTGGGCGGCTCAAACGGAGCATTTTTCTTCATATGCGCGATGTGGCCTCCGTTCGCCGTGATTCTTTTGTACCCAATCCCGTTTATCTGGAGCGCCCCAAGATTCATTCCATTATAACGCGTTTCCCGGCTTCTTTTGAGGAGAATGCCTCTTCCGCCCTCATACCCGTCCGTGATATCAGAAGGAGAGGCTTCCCAGCTGCTGGCGGAAAGAATCCGGCCTATCTCTCCCTGATCAAGCGTAGAGCCGGGAGGCACATGCATCGTTACCCTGAATCTTCCGCGATGCTCGTACGTTCTCGTCTGGCCCGCCACAATATCCAATGGTCCCATCGCTCTTAGAAATCCTTATTATTGATCTCCACTACGATAAAGTTCCAAGTCAAGCGCTTTCAAGTCAACAATGGGGAGGTATCCCTCACCTTCCCCTGCCTTCACCAGGTTTGGGTCTTGTACCCTTGCAAGGAGACCCCTGGCCGCTATGGGCTGCCCTTCAGCCTTTGCCCGGGTGAGTATATCGACGAGTTCATTGCCCCGCGTATGGCCTTCCTGGAGCGTGCTTTTGCCATCGGGAACGGTGTAAGGGTGGCTATTCAGGAACCTCACATGGAGAGGACCATCCTCGCCGGGGAGCTTCGCATAGACTGTGGCCAATCCTGGCAAACCATCGACGGAGATGATTTTTTCAGGAACGCCAAAAACAGTTACAGATTTTCCCTCATAATGGGGGTTCAATGCCTGGCTGACGCTCAGCGGCACACCCATCTTCGCTGCCATCACTGGAGAAACGCCGGGAGGTTTATAATCTTTTTTGTTATCATTGTGGGGGAGTAGTATCGAGGGAGCAGGATGCCTGGAAATTCTTCAAACCACCTATGCTATAAGATTCATCAAGTACTGGAGTTGATTCTGGTCATATTCCGCCTTCATTGATTTTAAAGGTTCTTTTTTTAGCGCGATATGCCTTTCGATGCACTGGTTTCGGATTATCCGTAATGGCAATCCCCCGATCAGCTCGCGCGCGAAAAGGCTGGCTTCCTGCTCCTTTTCAAGCTTATTTTTGAAATTGACGTCCCCATGAAGGATCGCATGCCCCAATTCATGCGCCTTGTACCACGCCCTGAACTGGGGCGTCCCATAGATAGGAAAAAATACCAGAGGAGGCGCATAAGCAGCCATGGTTGACCTCCGAACCGTGTTGGGCTCAACGACACGCTCGTCCTCAATTACCCTAATTTTCTGAGCAGCAAAAATGTGGTCCAAATCCACCATATCCCCCTGAGAATGCTGGGATCTGAGCATTCTTGCCTGCTCAATAATCTGTGTTTGTGTCTCGGCGTATATCGCATTCGTTCTAGTAGTCCTTATCAGGCCGCGGATAATGTGTGAAAGCTCTTCTTCCATAGTGTACTCATAATTTGATTGGACACGGTTTCCCGAAACCGGAATGGTAATAGTTCTGCGCCGAGACCATTTTCCCGGGGTGGAGTGCTAAGTATGCCAGCGAGCCTGCAACAGTCGCTTTATGACAGTTCCGCATCATCGTTTCTCTTGTGCCTTCCAATCTGGCATATTCCTCCAGCCCCATTGCATCTTGGTAAGTGATTCCTTTGGTTTTATAATCTAACATAGTGTCGCAGAATGTGTCAGCCAGACTATACGCAGCATAAAGAGAGGCTACTATCTGTGTAATGCTATTTCCGGCATTGCCCGATGGTTCAAGTTTAGTCGCCTTGTCTGGCATAATCATTCCTTGGAAGTAGTACACAACTTAAAAACGTATCGCCAATTTTTCAAAAGCACAAAAAGAGCAAGCTATTTAAATGCCCTCTATATCCCCTCTTCTGCGCTACCACGTAGCGATTCTAGCGCCGCAAGGCGCGACACGGGAGATAGTAGAACAATAGCGGAACCGCAGGCAGGGATTCACCATGACAACCATCTATGACGTCGACGTAGGGGAGCTCATCCCTCAGGTGGCGAAGCAGCTCAAGGAGCAGAAGCTCGTTGCGCCCCCGGAATGGGCGAAGTTCGTCAAGACGGGCGTGCACAAGGAACGGCCGCCGGTCGATCAGGACTGGTGGTATGTCCGCGCCGCGGCTGTCCTCAGGACGGTCTACAGGCAAGGGCCCATCGGCGTCTCGAAATTGAGGACGAAGTACGGCGGCAAGCAGAACACCGGCTACAAGCCCGAGCACCAGTACAAGGGCTCCGGCAGCGTCGCGAGGAAGGTGTTGCAGCAGCTCGAGAAGTCCGGCCTCATCAAGCAGGAGCAGAGAGGCATCCACAAGGGAAGGGTCATCACCCCGAAAGGGAAATCATTGCTCGACAAGGCCGCGTCCCACATCTCGAAGAGTTCCGGAAAGCCGGGGGTGCAGGTGGGGGCCAAAGAGCAGCCGGCGGCGCAGGAGAAGCCCGCGAAACAGGAAAAGCCGGCGACGGCCCCCGAGAAGGCGCATCCGGCAGCAGAGGAGAAGCCCGTCCCGGCTCAGGAGAATCCAGAGCCCCGGCAGGCGTCATGATCATGTCCGAGTTCGACGAGATCCGAAAGAGGAAGCTCGAGCAGCTCAGGAGGCTGCAATCGGCGCAAGGCCAGCAATCCCCGGGAGAGGACAACCTGGCGCAGCAGATCGCCCAACTGGAGTCCATGGTGAAGCCCGCATTCACCCGCGAGGCGCTGGAGCGCTACGGCACCATCAAGACGGCTTTCCCCGAGAAGGCGGTGCAGGTCCTGGTCGTGCTGGCGCAGTTCATCCAGTCCGGCAAGGTGAAGCACGTGGACGATGACCTGTTGAAGAAGCTGCTCACCCAATTGACTCCCAAGAAAAGGGAGACGCAGATACGAGGCATCTGATCGCATGGCACGGCACAAGCATCCCAGCAGGAAGAAGCGCCTGGCGAAGAGGCATCGCCAGACGCGGTGGGCGCCGTTCTGGACCGTGCCGAAAATCTACGGCAAGAACCGGAGGGTGCATCCGGGCAGGCATACCGCCAAGAAGAGGAGCTGGCGCAGGACGAAGACAGGGGCATAACTAACCATCTCCATAACCGGTAACACTATCCACCATGGCAAAGGAAGAATCATCAAAGGTCGTGCTGGAGCGCACCTACACCATCCCCCTCTCACGTGAACTGCTGAAGGTGCCGGCGTACAAGAAGGCGAAGAAGGCAGTGAGGACCGTCCAGGCATTCATCAGGAAGCACATGAAGGCGGAGAAAGTGCTCGTCGGCCAGCACCTCAACATGAAATTGTGGGAGCACGGCATCAAGAACCCGCCGAAGAACATCAAGGTCACGACGACGAAAGATGACAAGGGAGTCGTCAGGGTCGAGCTCTTCGGCGCGCCGAAAGAGGAGCCGAAGAAGGAATCGAAGGTGAAGCCAGCCAAGAAGATTGTCGAGGCAGAGGCCAAGCCGCTGGAAGAGGCCGTCGCCGGCAAGGCTGGAGGGGAGAAGCCCAAGGAAGCCAAGGAAGAAGAGGCGGAGAAGGACGAGAAGGAAGACATTGCGGAGCAGAAGAAAGAGCTCTCGCAGACGCACCATCATGCCCCCAAGCAGCCCAAGGAGGCGCATTTCGAGGACATCCATCCCCGGGCGCCGAAGCATCAATAAAGTCATCTTTCTTGAGTAGTTAATCTGGTAACTTTTATAAGCTCACGCTTGCTCCTCTTGCGCATGCCTTTGCTTTTGACCCACAAGGAATTGATCAATCCTTCCCTTGAATTTATGCCCTTCCATACGCCCCGCTACATCCCTATCCATCCGGATGTCTATGAGTCGCCATTCGCTTTCACTGCCGGCCATGCCGATGCTGTCCTGAAGGCCCTTCCAGAATATATCCAAGAAGACGCTCTTGCCCTGGGCAGGAAACTGCCTTCCCTCTCTTTTGAAAAAGAAAGGCTTGATGATATTCTTACCGAACCCAGCCTCATGAGGGCAACAGCCAATGAGGGGACTGCCGTAGGCTTTGGATTCGGGTCCGTCAACATCGCCATGGGAAAGCGGACAGATCCCCAGGATTACATGACCGAGATAGTTGGAGGGGGCCTCTCTGGAGGGTATCGGAGCATACTGCCCCGGGAAAAAATCCGTGCGTATGATTTTTTCAGGGGAGCGCATGCGGCCAACGGAACCTATCAGCTGCGCACATGGTACGCCCACAACATCCATGACGGGGGCCCCGAGGTGCTTCTCCTCATGCGCAATTTTGCCATTGCCTTCAACAATGAAGGGATGAAACGGCTTGGCATGCAGTGATCCCCCCTTCTTCCGTTCCTTGTTACCATCCTGTCACAAAACACTTATAAATATCTCCCTTGCTTTCTGCCACAAGACCACTAAAGGTGATACGATGAAAAGAATCATTATTGCATTGGCCGTCCTGATGTTTCTGGTCGTGGGATGCTCGCAGGCCCCTCCGGCGCAGCAGGCAGCGCCAGAGCCGTCACAGCAGCAGACAATTGTGGTGCCATCTTCCGATGGCGATGCGCAGCAATCATCTCAGGAGCAGCCCGCGCAGCAGGCGACAACGCCGCAGACCGAAGACACCGCTGCCTCCGCATCGGATTCCACGGTGAAGGAGTTTGACATGACCGCCAAGCGCTTCGCCTTCAGCCCCAACGTCATCACGGTCAACAGGGGAGACACGGTGCGGCTGCACATCACCGCCCAGGATGTCGCGCACGGCATCGCCATCCCGGAGTTCGGCGTGAATGTCTACCTTCCCGTCGGCAAGACCGTTGACGCGGAGTTCATCGCGGACCAGCCGGGCGAGTTCCCCTTCCGGTGCAACGTGTTCTGCGGCGACGGCCACCAGGGCATGACCGGGAAAGTGGTCGTCAACTGAGCTTTTTTCTCTTTTCTTCTCCTTTTCATAGACCAGAACATATTTAAAATCCCCTTAAAAACCAGCTTCATGCAGGGAATACTCCTCACGGGGATGCCCTATGCGGGAAAAAGCACCGCGGGGAAGGAGGTCGCGGACCTATTGGGATTCCAGTTCTTTGATGGGGACACGGAGATAGAGAAGCTCCACCCCGACAGGCAGAGATACCTTGACGAGAATGGGGATGACGCCTACATCGACATGGAAGCGAAGGTCATCATGGGCCTTCCCCTCAAAAAAGTCGTCCACGCCCCGGGAGGGAGCATCATCTATTCCAAGGACGTGAAGAGCCACCTGAAGGATTGCTTCAAGGTCTACCTCAAGGTCTCGCTTGACGTTCTCAAGGAGAGGATAACAGACGATGACCGGCGGGGCATCGTGCGGCTGAAGCACAAGGGAATCGGTGCCCTTTACGCGGAGAGGGAACGGCTGTTCAATGAATACTTTGACGCCACTCTTGCCGTGGACGGCCTTGATCCCGATACCGTCGCGCGGGCAATCGTCAGCCTCTATGCGCTGCACAACCTCACAACAGAGAAGCGCGGGATGCGCTATGTCAGCACGAACGGCCATTCGACAGCGTCTTTCTCCGAGGCCATGAAACTCGGGCTTGCCCCGGATAAAGGGCTGTTCGTGCCGGAGACCATCCCCTCCTTCCCGGCAGAGCGGCTGCGGCTGATGAGGCATCTCACCTATCCGCAGACCGCCTTCGTGGTGATGCGGCAGTTTGCGGACATTCCCGACGATGGCTTGAGGAAGATGTGCGAGGATGCCTACACTTTTGATGTTCCCATCGAAGGCCATGAGGACATCACGATCGCGCGGATGGATCGCGGGCCCACGGCCTCCTTCAAGGACTTTGCCGCGCAGCTCCTCTCGCGCATGATGACGCACGCGGCAGACGGCAGAAAGCTCGCCATACTCACCGCGACATCGGGGGACACCGGGGGGGCGGTCGCGGCTGCGTTCAAGGGGCTTCCCCATGCCCAGGTCGCGATACTGATGCCCCTGGGAGAGGTCACGGACACCCAGCGCCGCCAGATGACCACGGCTGGGGGCAACATCACCGCGGTATGCGTGAAGGGGACATTCGACGACTGCCAGGCGCTGGCGAAGCGGGCATTCTCTGAAATGAAGGGGCTGTCCTCCGCGAACTCCATCTCCGTCGGACGGCTGCTGCCGCAGGTCGCCTACCATTTCTATGTGTGGGGCAGGAGCGGCGCCGACACCATCGTTGTCCCGTCAGGGAATCTCGGCAGCCTTGTCGCGGGCATCATCGCGAAAAGAATTGGCCTTCCCGTGCGTTTCATCGCCGCGGTCAATGCCAATGACGAGGTGCCCCGGTTCTTTTCCTCCGGCTCGTATGCGCCCGTGGTGCCGTCGAAGGCATGCATCTCCAACGCCATGAACATCGGCAACCCGAGCAACCTCGCGCGCCTGGTGTGGCTGTACGACGGCAGGATGGATGAGAAGGGGAACATCCTCAAACAGCCGGACATGGAAGCCATGAAGAAGGACATCCTTGCTGTCAGCATCACCGATGACGAGACCAGGAAGGCCATCAAGGATGCGTATGCGAAGGGAATCGTCTTGGAGCCGCACGGCGCGGTGGGCTATGCAGCAGTGCAGAAGCTCTCCTCCAAAGGACTGGGCAAGGCCGTGCTGCTGGAGACTGCGCATCCCGTGAAATTTCCCCGGGAGCTGAAGGCGGCGGGAGTGCCGTTCACCGTCCCACTTTCCCTTGCCGGCCTGGAGAAGCTGGAGGAGCATTACCTCACGATTGAGCCTGATTTTGGGGAATTGCGGAAGATCATCAGCCGCATGCAACAGTGAGCGACAGTTTTATTAAAACTCTTCTTAATCCTTATGCGCATGGGCACCCTCCTTCCCTTCGAGAGATTTCCGCGCGAGGTCATTGTCAAGGCGGAAGGCAAGGCCGATCCGGCCGTGGGATGCGCTCCGGAGCAGCGGCCCATGGAGCAGCTCCTGGATTTCGGCATCGTCAACGTGGACAAGCCGAAAGGGCCGACATCCCACCAGGTCAGCGACTATCTCCAGAAGATTCTCCACATCGGGAAGGCCGGCCATTCCGGTACGCTTGACCCTGCGGTCACCGGGGTGCTGCCCATCGCTTTGGGAAAGGGGACGAGGGTGGTCCAGGCGCTGCTGACGTCCGGCAAGGAATACGTCGCGGTCATGCACCTCCACAAGCCGGTGGAGGAGAAGCACCTGCGCCATATCTGCCAGTCCTTCGTCGGCAGGATCGAGCAGCTTCCCCCGATCAAGAGCGCGGTCAAGCGGCAGCTGCGGATGAGGACCGTGTATTATCTGGATATTCTCGAGATCGACGGGCAGGACGTGCTGTTCACGGTGGGCTGCGAAGCCGGCACCTACATCCGGAAGCTGATCCACGACATCGGCAAGAGGCTGGGCTGCGGCGCGCACATGGCGGAATTGCGGAGGACGAAGGCAGGCCCGTTCAGGGAAGGCACCCTGGTGACCTTGCAGGACCTCACCGACGCCTATCATTACTGGAAACAGGACCATGATGAAACCCAGCTGAGGAGGATGGTGCAGCCCGTGGAGAGCGGCGTCGCGCACCTTCCAAAGATATGGGTGTTCGACCAGGCAGTTTCGAGCCTGTGCCACGGCATCGACCTGAAGGCGCCGGGCGTCTCGAAGTTCACCTCCCCGATGGAAAAGGGGGAGATGGCCGCATTATTGACCCTGAAGGGGGAATTGATCGCTTTGGGCACGTGCCAGATGGGCGCTGATGATCTGAAGGCCAGGGAGAAAGGGGTCACCGCCTCGACGGACAAGGTGTTCATGGACGCGAAGGCGTATTCCGCCAAAAGGATTATTAAAGGGAAAGCGGAACCTCCGGCATAGCGAAACAAGGCAGGACGCATTCCAAATCCACCCTGCGGACATCGGAAGACCATGGGAACAGTCATTCCACTACCCGGCCACAACACGTTGCGGAAACCCCCTGCATCCTATTCTCCCGGATCCCTGCCTGAAAAAAGCTACGCGGAAGTCATATTCCTCGCCGCCGTAAAGGAACACGGGTTTTCTCCCAGGAGAGAGCCTCCCATTGTGCACCAAAAACCGGACCAGCACTCTGCGCAAAACACCCTGCCCGCGCTGATTGCAGGCGATACGATGGATTATACCGGAAGCAACACACAGGCGGAGATCCCTTACCAGAACGTCGTCGTTTTGAAAGACTGGAGGAAACAGCAAGAGCCACGCAGCGGACTTGAGTCCAGCGTCACATTCTCCAGATTCAACCAATATTATGCCAGCGCCAATCAGGAATACGCTTGCAGCACCGATAGCAGGACAGAGGCGGACATCACAGAAGATAACACCGACAACGCTCTCGGGACATTGAAGCAGGGGAGGATAAATCCTTCCACTATCCCCACCATAGCAGGCTCAGGACTGCTGTATGCGTGCGCGGACGCCTTGAGCTATGTGAAAAAGTCAAATCTTCAGATGCCCCTCATAGAGGCAATCTACGATAAGCGATTTGATAAGGATGCCAGCGCAGCGGAATACGCTTGCTGTGCCTTGGCATTTGTGGAGCATCCCATCATGCAAAAGCCGCTCATCGACACCATCCTTGCCGGCAAGGGATATTGGGTTGCAGAAGCCGCACTGCCTCTTGTTAAAAATGGAGTATACAAAAATGGGGCATACATAAAACGTTTACAATCGTTCTTGAGAAAAAAGAAAAAGGTCAATAATCAAATCTTGGGTCCATCGCCTCGCCGATGAGGTCGTTCTCGTCCTTGTATTTCTTGACCTGCATGAGGCGCGTCTTGTTGCAGTACGGACACTTCAATGCCTGGGCGGAGCCCCTCTTGACAGAGAACTTGAACCGGCATTCCATGCAGATGAAGCGGACCTTCTCGTAGTCCCGCGCGCTCATGAGGTTCTTGCGCTGCTCCTCCTTCTCGAGGACGCCCAGGCAGCCCTTGCACACGATCTTGTGGTTCCGGTCGTAGCGTATCTGCTCGAAGGGGAACTTCTCCCTACACCTGGCGCAGAGGTAGTGTTCCATATGCCCCTCTAATCTGTCCGGCTATTTTAATGTTTTGCCAGGCCCGCGTTCCTTGCGCAGTACAGGCCCTCCCCCAGATAGGGGATATTTGGCTTGGCGTTTCCCCGCTTGTAAAGGAGAAGGTCAACAACCGCGTTGAGGCCATTCCCTAACGGGACAGGGGTCCACAACGCCACCCAAGGGCCCTCGTCCCTCCTGACATCGTGGGCGTCTTTGACGTCGGTGAGGACTCCTGCCTTGACCAGCGGAGTCAATGGATCCCGGCAAAAGGAATCATCCCGGAATGCGGCAGAATACCTGAAGCCGATGATGAGGGGTTCCAGCCTGTCCCCTCTCCGGATGCGATAGTCATCCAGCGCCACATCCGACAAGTCAGGGCTTTGGTGCAATCTCCCGATGGAGAGGTAAATGAGGCGCAAATGAGTGTCAAGACCAAAACGATCATATGCTTTGCCTGGCGTAAGAGAATACGGCTTATCCGACCCAGCCGGAGCTCCCCTGTCGAATAATGGAACAACACTGCCCATTCGCACCCTCATCCAGCCATTGTTTATATAATTTGTTCATTGGCAAATTTTTTCCGGGCATTTGATAATTTTCCTTATAGAAAATAATTAAACGAAAACCTAAACTAATCTCATTTTTTGTAAACCAGTATACAAAAACGTAACATTTATATACTTGCACCACCATCAAAACAAAGAAAATAGCAAGCGCCTGGCATCATCATCTGATTTCAGGTCATACAAAACGAGGTGTGGACCATGAGCATGAATTTTATTGTGGAGGAGGCGTTGAAGAGCAACACGGCTTCAAAGCTGGATGACGATTTGCAGGTTGGCCACGCCAACATCAAGGTCATCGGGGCAGGAGGCGCGGGAAGCAATATGGTATCCTGGCTCTACAAGAAAGGCATCAAGGGCGCGGAGATCATCGCCTGCAACACCGACAAGCAGCACCTCCAGATGACCGAAGTCGACAAGCGGTTCCTCATCGGCAAGGAGATCACACGCGGCCTCGGCTGCGGCGGGTTCCCGGAGAAAGGCGCGCAGTCCGCGCAGGAATCCATCCAGGACATCAAGGCGGCCCTGCAGGGCTCTGACATGGTCTTCATCTGCGCAGGCATGGGCGGCGGCACCGGAACGGGAAGCGCGCCCATCGTGGCACAGGTGGCCAAGGATGCAGGCGCCATCGTGATTGGGACAGTCACCATGCCGTTCAAGATCGAGCGCGCGAGGATCGACAAGGCGGAATTCGGCCTGGCCTCCCTGAGGAAGCACTCGGACACCGTCATCGTGATCGACAACAACAGGCTCGTCAACATCGCCGGAAACCTTCCGGTGCAGCAGGCATTCGCCGTCGCCAACGAGCTGGTCTCGACCATGATCCGCGGCATCGTGGAGACGATCGCCGTCCCGAGCCTCGTGAACCTCGACTTCGCAGACGTGAAGGCCATCATGACCAACGGCGGCGTCGCCGCGATCGGCGTCGGGGTATCGGACACCACCAACAGGGTGGAGGAAGCCGTCAAGGGAGCGCTGTCCAATCCCCTCCTAGAGATCAGCTACAAGGGCGCATCAGGAGCGCTCATCCACATCGAAGGCGGCCCGGACATGACCCTCGATGAGGTCAACCGCGCGGGAGAGCTCGTGACCGAGTCTCTCGACGAGGATGCCAACGTCATCTGGGGCGCACGCGTCTCGGACAACATGAAGGGCAAGATCACCGTGATGACCATCATCACCGGGGTCAAGAGCCCCTGGATCATGGGCAAGGACCTCCACGACCAGCGCAAGGCGACCGCCAGGCGCGTCTCGTCAGAGCTCGGCATCGACTACTTCGTCGAGTAAGCCCCACCATCCATTTTTTTGTTTTTCCCTTATCATCAGCCGGACAGCGGAAAGCAGGACATGAGCCAACGATGAGCCAGGAACACCAGCGGCCCACCGAAACCTTGCTCATGAAGAGCAAGGTCATCATGCTCTGCCATTACCGCAACTTCATCGCCTTCAACTCCCCCCACCTCGCCAGGTGACTCACGCTCATTGGCAGAAGCCAATCACCCATCAACAACAGACCGAGGGAAGACCATGGACATCGATTCCGGAAAAGTGATCTCCAAGCTTGTGGGAGACATCGTTGAGAAGAACCAGCAATTCCTGAGCGAGACGCGCAA
Organism: Candidatus Woesearchaeota archaeon; assembly: GCA_013330825.1. Classification (GTDB taxonomy): domain Archaea; phylum Nanobdellota; class Nanobdellia; order Woesearchaeales; family GW2011-AR4; genus GW2011-AR11; species GW2011-AR11 sp12027u. The sequence continues at coordinate 15,847 of DUHN01000043.1, forward strand.
CCACGAGAAATTCAAGTCTCTCGTCCCCTTTCTCATGCAGAAGAACATCGACGACATCGACTTCTCCATGTTCGACCACGACACGAGGCTGCATCTCCTCAACGCCCTTGGCGCGGAGCACCTCAAGAAAGGCAACATCGAGGCTTCCCTGAAGGCGTTCATCCTCGCCTCCAACCGCTCTGCGCTGAACGAGATCGGCGACTACTATGTCAGCTGCTACCAGCATTCCCGGGCCATCGAGGCATACAAGCTGGCGGGAGACAACGCCAAGCTGCTCGAGCTGGGGAAGCGCTGCCTGACTGAGGGGAACCTCAAGTCCGCGATAGAGGCCTTCAAGGTCATCAATGACAAGCGCAGCCTGCTGGACGCGGGAGACGAGGCCCTGAAGAAGTCAAAGTACGACTTCGCCATAGAGATCTTCAACGCGCTCGAGAACCGCGAGAAGCTCGTGGAAGTCGGCAAGCTCTGCCTCGCGGACAACGATGTCACCAACGCCATCCTCGCCTTCAAGGCGGCCGGCCAGCCGGAATACCTCAACGAGGTGGGCGACGTCTGCCTCAAGAACGGCTCGCTCAAGACGGCATACGAAGTCTACCAGATGGCGGGCAACCAGATGATGGC
>DUHN01000057.1:0-586 GCA_013330825.1 Candidatus Woesearchaeota archaeon
TGGCCTGCGCGCAGAGCGCCGACCTGGTGCTGCTGCTGGTGGATGTCTTCCATCCTGATCACCTGCCCATCCTGGAGAAGGAAGTCTATGACTCCCACCTCCGCCTCAACAGGCGCAAGCCAGTCGTCAAAATCGTCCGGAAGGAGCGCGGCGGCATCGACATCGGCTCCACCGTGCGGCTCACCAAGCTGGATGAGGGTGCCATCAAGGGTATCATGCAGGAATTCCGCCTCAACAACGCGAGCATCGTCCTCCGGGACGACATAGACGCCGATGAGCTGATTGACGTCATCGAGGGCAACAAGAAATATGTCCCGGCCATCACCATCCTCAACAAGATAGACCTGGTGGACAGGCAGGAGCTCGAGCGCATCAGGCAGAAGGTGCATCCGGACATCTGCATCTCCGCAGGGGAAAAGATCAACATCGGCCAGCTGAAGGATCTCATCTTCGACAGGCTGGAATTCATCCGCGTCTTCTGCAAGCAGCAGGGCAGGAAAGCGGACATGGACGTCCCCCTCATCATGCGCCGCGGCTCGACGCTGAGGGACATCTGCGACAAGCTCCACCGCGATTTCTCGCGGAA
>DUHN01000057.1:602-8353 GCA_013330825.1 Candidatus Woesearchaeota archaeon
GTTTGACCGGTGGTTCTTGACACAAAATCCCATTGCCTGATCCGTGAAGCCATATGGCCCAAAAGGAACTTTCGGACTTGGTACTGATCCCGTATTCATCGATGAGGGGGAACGCAAGGCGCAGAGCCAGATCTTCCCTCATCGAGGATTTGAGGAATCCTGATCCCGAATCCGAGTTCGGGCAGATGATCCTCCCCTGCCTCCCATTGCTGAGAATGCCGCTTGTAGGCACCCCTTTAAGCAAGGCGGGACTTTTATGGATGGAGCATTTCATGAATTATGATGCGCTGTTCCTTGTCAGCCCAAAGGCCGGCTATCAGGACAGGGAATATGGCCATGCTGTTTTTCGCGTGTACGAGAAGCCGTCCAGGGACGGTTTGCATCTTCCTGGTCTGCATATGTTCCACCTTTTGGTCCCAGGGGAATATCAAGGGCACGGGTTCGGGCCGCGCCTCTGCGAAGGAATGTTCATGGAAGCAAGACGGCGCAATCTTCTCCGTGCCCGCCTGGGGCAGGACAAAGAGACTGAAAAAAGCAAAAAAGTGAGTCGCATTTACCGGAGACTGATGCAGAAGGGGGAGGAATTGGGAGTAAAGGCAATAGAAAATCCTGGGCTCGGAAAGAACTGGGCGGAGATCATGCCCGGGAAAATCCCTCAAACATACCCAACATACTCCGCGAACATAAACGCCTACGCCGCTTCTCTGATGAATAAACTCTAGCCCCTCTTAGCCAAGGAGGAATACAGTTCATTGAGCTCCTCATACACCTCCTTGCGCTCATGGTACTCCAGTTTCAGGTAGAGCTCGCGCGCTCTGGCATACTCCTTCCTCGCACCGCTGCCATCCCCTGCCGCCAGGCGCTCTTTTGCCCTCTCCACCGCACGGGCATATTTCCTGAACCGCGGGCCTCTTTTTGAGGTGTCCCGTTCCTCCCCTATTTCCTGCTCGCCGCCTGCTCCCGCATCCCCTGCGTCCGTTCCCTCCCCAAAGGCTTCCCGGTCCATCTGCCTGGCGATGCTTTGCGGGCCAATGGCATGCTCTTCCGGCATTTTTTCAGGGATGATTGCCGGCTGCATGAGGAGGTCATCCTTGCTCGGGCTGTAAGTGGACGGCATGAACAGGGAGTATATCGTTCCGAGCCCTCCTTTCGCTCCCGCTATTTTCCTCCTCAGCATGAAAATCTCATTCTCCACCGCAATGCGGCGCTGCTGCAACTCGGTGATGGCCTTCCGCATCTTTTCGGCCCGGGAATGCATGCGCTCCGCCGCTTTCTTCCCGGAAGCAAGTCCCTTCGCGATTTTCTTTCTTTTCCCCTGCGCCTTGCTGGGATGCTTCTGTCCGGATTTCCCGCCACCGTCCTGCCCGGGCAAGTGTCCGGAATCGTCAAGTTCACTCTCTTTGCGGCTGAGCAGCGCTTCATGCGACTCAATCTTGGCAAGGAGCACTCTGAATTCCTCCCATGATGATGACAGGCGGGAAAGTATCTCCAGTTTTTCCTGCTCGGCATGTCCCATGCTCTTGGTGTGGTGCGCAATCGCCTGTTGTTTCCCCTCACGGGCCTTCTTCCTCTCTTCATCCCTCTTTTGCTGCCGCGCTTCCTCGCGACGGGCTTTTTTCTGCTCCTGCAGCTCCTCCCTCTGCCGCTGTGCTTCTTCCCGCCGCCGCTCTTTCTCTCCTTCGAGCTTCCTGCGCTCAGCCTCCTGCTTCTCCCGTTCTTCCTTCTGTTTCCGCAGCAGCCCCTCTTTCTGCGCTGTTATCTCCTCGTGCTGCCGCCTTTTTTCCTCGTCGAGATTCTTCCGCTCCGCTTCCCGCCGCTCCTGCCCCTCTTTCTGGTGCTGGTGGAACTTGTTCTCCTCTTTGACGAGTTTCTGGTAGAGCGAGATGATGGAGTTATACACCTTCTTTTTATCCTCCATGCTGAAAGAATGATACTTCCTGATGATAGCCTCGTAATCACGCCGCGCCTTCTTGAAGTCTCCCCTGTTGAGGCCATCAGTCGCAAGGCCGATGAGGGTGTCCATGCCAGACATCCTCTTCTTGGACACCGTCGTGATTGTGCGGGCTCCCCCCGTCCCTTTTTCTTTTTTGCCGAAGACGAGCAGCCTGAGCATCTCTATGCGCTGCTTCCGTTTTTGGAGTGCGAGCTTCTCCCTTTCCAGCCTCATCTTTTCCGCTTCTTTCTCTTTCCGTTCGCGCTCCTCTTCCGACAGCTTCCTGCCGAAGATGGCGATCTTCGCATCCTTGACCAGCCGGACGCCGAGCTGCACCCGGTGCTCTTCTCTTTCCTTCCTGATGCGCTCCTTCTCCCACATCCTTTCCTGCTCAAGCCTCCGTAGTTCCCGTTCTATCTCCAGCTCCTTCAGGCGGCGCTTCTCCTCCTCATCCCTCTTCCGCTCCGTTTCGCGCAGCTTCTGTTCCTTCCGCTCAAGACGCTTCCTGTCTCGGGATTCCATCCATGCCGCAAACCACCCTTTCCCTTTGCGTTCCTGTTCCCGGCGGGGGAATGTCTTGGCGACCTTCACGTAGAGGAAAGCCCAGAGGAAAAAGTAGAAATAGAGGGCGATGGCCAGCAGCAGCACGACGACCGCTATGGACAGGCCGGAGCAGAGGGAATCTCTCCTGCAGAAGGCCAGAAAGCCGGGCGCTCCGCTCCGCTCGTTCGGGTCGACGACCTCAAAGATGTACGAGGATGTTCCCACGGAATTGCCGAGCCTGGTCTCCGCCCCGAAGACATAGGATCCCGGCGGCAGGTTTTTCGGCAGGGAAATCGTCTTGAAGAACGAGGCCTGCGTCTTCACCACGGCCGTCTCCTGCTCGGTGATGAGGGTGTTGCCGTGGAGATCCTTCACCACATATCTCATCTCGACATTCTCGGCATCTATGCTCTGGAGGTTGAAGAGCCTCACCTCGACGACAAAATCCTTCCCCTGCTCAATCTTCCTGTCGAGGGAGACGGGATTGAGATTGGTGTCGAAGAGCACGTTGGCGCTCTCTATCTCGGCGATGAGCGGTATTTCCTGCGAATATTCCCCGGATTTCACCGCGAGATTGCCTATGTAGACGCCAGGCTGCTGCTCGATCCCTTTTTCCTTGTCTGCCGAGCGGAACGAGACCTTCACCACTTTCGTCTGGCCGGGCATCAGGGAGAATTCTGGGGAATCGACCGAGACGAAGCCCTCCAACCCGTCGTAGCTCAGCGTTATCTGCTGCTCCCTGTCCACGATGTTCATGATGCGGAACTGCTCTTCGGCGAACTCCCCTTCCTTGAGCAGCACCTTGATGAGGAGGTGATCGGCGGAGAATGGCGGCGAGGAGGCCTTCTGGAAGCTCTGCGAGATGTATGCCTTGTTCTGGACGTAGAAGATGCCGCCCCCCGCAATCAGTACGGCGAACAGGATGACGATGAAAAGCAGCAATGGGGCGCGGAGGTTGTGCTTGCGCGCATGCATCTCCTCCATCCTGCGCATTTGCCCGGCCCTGTTCCGGCTCACGGCGCACCTCCACGGAAAGGGCGCACAGAAGGCGGAGAAATCAAACTACTATTCACGTGTCCACCTCTTTTTCATCTCGCACAACTTCCATCCCTACCGGGAATGATGTTATAAATACCTTTCGGTAGATTTATAATGGAAAAGGGGTTCTGTTGCGCTAAAGGGTGGTTTATAAGTCGGTTATTCACGGATAAATGTATCACCTCCCGACAACGCACCACTACCGGAAAAGGGAAGGAAAACAGAATACTTCAATTCAGGGTTTCTTCTTCCCCATCGCGATCTGCCGCACGACATCCTCGACCTGTTTCCGGCTGCGGTTGACGATGGTGTAGGTGTAGAATGTCAATCCGATGACGAACAGGAAGCCGACGGTCACGAGCAGGTCGAATGTCCGGGCAAAGCTCAGCGTGCTCACGATTGGATTGAGCCAGTTGGGAAACAGCGATATGGCAATGAACATGACCCAGAGCACCATCCACAGGAGGTATTCGCCGCTGCCGAATTCCTTCCGCTTGTATTTCAGGAACGTGTAGTACATCATGAACACCCCGAACAGCGCCCCCGCAATCTGGATTCCAAGCACCATGATTTATCCCCCGTTTCCCGTCACTTTCCACCGCAGCAGGTTCGCCACGATTTTCACCCCGTCCAGGATAGTGGTCCCCTTGTACCTGTCCGGATAGAGCGTCTCGATGGGGACGACCGCATATTTAATCCTATGCCTCCCCACCTTCGCGACCATCTCGGATTCCATGCTGTAGTCGTTTGCCTTCCACCTGATCCTGGCATACGCTTCCCTGGTGAACGCCCGGAACCCCGATTGCGTGTCGGGGATGGAAACATGGTAGAGGAGGGCAGTCATTCTCGTGATGAACCAGTTGCCGAACCTGAGGATGGCAGGCATCTTCCGGTTGAGCGTCCGGCATCCGAAGACCATGTCCGCTCCCTTCAGGGCCCTGATGAAGCGCGGGACATCCTCTGGCTTGTGCTGCGCGTCCGCATCAAGGGTGATGATGGCATCCGCCCCCCGCGAGATGGCGTAATCGCACCCGGTCTTGAGCGCTGCCCCCTTGCCGAGATTGATGATGTGGCGGAGCACGGTCGCCTTCCCCTCTTTTGCGACCTTTGATGTGCCGTCTGTCGATCCATCATCGACGACCACGACATGGCTGGAGAAATTCCGTGCCCGCTTCACGACAGGCCCGAGGCGCTTCGCCTCGTTGTATGCGGGAATGACCACCCATGCGTTTTTGGCTTTCATCGTTTACGCTGACACGGATGCGTTTCCGGATTCTCCGGTTGCCGGATCCCCATTCTCTCCGGCAAAGGATGTGTCAGTGGGTTCTGGCTGGGCGGAGACGGAGGCATTCTCTATCTGGTCCAGCGCATCGACATATTTCTGCTCGATGTGCGCCTTTCCGCCGTTCCAGTTGGTCCTGTATACCTTGACATCAGTCCCGATGAGCCCGCGCTCCTTGAAGAACGGCTCGAAATATCGCAGGCCGTGGCCGTCCATGTAGAACATGACCGTGAACATGCTGCCCGTCAGCTCCGGGCTTGAGATGATCGCGGTGAAGGTGTCACTGTTCTCCGGGATGAACGTCAATCCCGCGTCGACGGTGCTGCCGTTCATCTGGTCCATCTGCCTGATTTCCACACCCTCGCGCGTCGCATACGCTATCCCTTTCGGCCGGACGACGCCGTTCTGGGAGAGGGCGTAGGCATCCTTTGAGGTGTAGTTGAAGAGGAACCCGTTGCTGCACCGGAAGAGCTGCTCCTGGGGGGAGGTGCGGCTGCAGGAGATGCTGCTTGCGTAGCCGGGCCACGGAGCGACCCAGCGGTTGCCTTCTTCCTCCGTCTGGATGGCGCTGACCTCGAAATAGGTGTTCTCCGCCTTGTCGCGCGAGTAGTTGTACTTGCTCATGAGGTACGCGACGCCTTCCTCTTTCGTCTCCGGGCGCACGTTATACCAGATGTCCGCGCGCTCGAAGTCCCAGCTTCCGAAGTGGCTCCATACGCCGCTCTTGCCTATCATGTCATTGGATGCGATGACTATCCCTTCCGGAGGGGAACAGTGCGTGAGGCTAACCACTTCTGCGGCGGTTTCTTTCCGTATCCCTTTTTTCTCCAGCATCTGCTGCGCTTCCCCTTTTGGAAGCACGCCTGCGTCATTGATCATCTGTATTGACGAAGCCATATTTTTTGTCTCTTCGTAGAGGATGGTAACGGGTTTTCCGCCTCCCGAGCAATCCAGCATGCGCAGAATCCCAAGCGCCTGCTTTTCATTGCCGGTCATGAAGAGTTTGCCCACCCAATACGCAGGAGGAAACGTCTGCGTCGTGCCGTCAAAGGTGACGGGCCTTTTGGCGATCTCCTTGAAGTGGTGGCCGAAATCCCACCAGGAGGTGATGATGGCATTGGGCTGCGATTTTTCCTTGATGGCGGTAAGGGCGTGCCACCAGGCATCGTTCATGATGGGAAGATCCCCCTCTGCAACGCCATATGCCGCCTTCACCGGCCCGATGAGCAGCAGGCTGAAGAGGATGACAAGAAGCGAAGCGCTGATTGCCTTGTGCACGTGCAGCTCCCTGGAGAGCCATCGGGAGAAGAGCGCATAGAGCATGCCGATCGCCGCGCCGAAGGCGACAGAGTAGGCGGGCGCGAGGAGAAGCGTGAAGCGGATGCCCTTGATGGTCGCGTAGCACGTCGCCACGAACCACAACGCGAGCAGGATGCCGAAGCGGACGTCCTTCCTCCCCTGCGCGTCGCGCTTGAGCAGGGCAAGGATGATGCCCGCTACCCCAAGATAGAACAAGAATTTGCCGCCCACAGACTGTATCGCCTGATTGAGCGAGCCGGTGTTGAGCTCCGCCACCGTGGTGAGCACGTTCGGCCAGAGGCTTGCCGTCACCGGCTCTTTGATGGTGGTGAAGCTCAAGGGGCCGAGGGCAGCCCCCAGGAACTGGGAGAAGCCGCGGAAGAAGGAAACCACAATCGCCGACGCGAGGACAAACACCGCCATGCCCATGACCAGGTGGAACTCGTCCCTCTGCCTGAAGAACGCAAGCTTCTGCTCCCTGAGCTTCTTGAAATCCCTGATGATGAGGTAAAAGAACGAGAGCGCCGCCATGCCCATGATCAGGTCAAAGATGAACCACCATCCGCCTCCCCAGGCGAAGGAGAAGAAGCCGACGGAGATGCCGGCAGCCGCGCCGATGGCGGCCACTTTCCATAATTTGTCCCGCTCGAATATCTCGAAGAAGAGCCATGTGATGAGGAGGGGGAAGAACAGCACCCATCCGTCATTGTCCGCATGGCCGTACAGCGACCTTCCGAGGAATGCGGTGTTGACCGCGAACATCGATGCGGCAAACAGGCCGCCGACGGGATTGCTGATTTTTAGCGCGATGAGGAAGATGAGGAGCGTGGACAGCGCGGCCACGAGCACGGGATAGAGCGACATGCTCTGCACCAGCGTCAGCTGGCTGTTGAAGACCGTCAGGAAGCCATGGAAATAGGCGAGGAAGTAGGAAGGGAACATGTCGGGAAACACGAATCTCCCGAGAGGGGCGAGCTGCAGGGCGTCATAGGGCCTGCCGTCCCTCAGTTCGTCTCCGGGATGGCCATGGTCGAGGATGTTCTCCGCATAGCGCATCCAGTAGTAGGTGTCGATGTCCGGCATATAGGGGATGCCCTGATCATCCTGAAAGTGCTTCTTGTACTCGTTTGAGTATGCTGCTATCGTCTGGCTGATCTGCGGCCAGTTCTGCTGCAGCTGCTTCTGGAACTCCGCATTGACGAGCGCGTCCCTGTTCTGCGCGGGAAGGTTGGGATACTGGGCAGTTATCTGGCCCGCGATCTGGCTCCTGATGCCGTTGAAGACCGTGTCCTGCGCCCATTGGTCGGTGATGGGAAGTCCCGCGGCATGCATACGGACGTTGATCGCGAGGATGATGGGGATCAGCGCGAGGAAGAATATCCCGTACTTCCTGAGGAACGAGGCAGCTTTGCTCCAGTCCACGGAGACGTCATCCTCCCCCCTCTCTTTCGGCTCTTTGGAGGAGCCGCCTTCCGTGAACATGCCCTTGAGCTTTTTCCCCATCCCCCTGAAATCGATGGAGATCTCGTCATCCTTCCGCTCTCCCGCCGATTTTCCTTCTGAACTTTGGCCGTGATGGTCATGCGTATGGTGTGTATGGCCGCCGTCCTCATGCTTCTTCTCCGGCGCCTTTTCGGAAAACCACTTCTTTATTGT
>DUHN01000070.1 GCA_013330825.1 Candidatus Woesearchaeota archaeon
ATGTAGCTGTTCCTCGGCGGGTCAAGCGTTCCCTGCTGCGATGCGTTGAATCCCCTGAGGTAGAGGTACCCCTTTGAGTCAAAGGCGGCAATGGTGCTTCCAGTGACGTTCTTCAGTAAAACTTTCTTCGATTCGGAGGCGTAGCATGTCAGTATGCCCGTGTCATTGACCCCGGACATGACCGTACAGCTTGCGCAGGTGGCGTTGGCAATATAGGTGCCGCTCATCTGGCAGTTGGCCGACAGGTTAACGGCGTTGGATGTCGCTGAATTGCAGTCTATCCCTCCCGTGGGAGTGATATCCGAGGAGACGCTCCTCAGCTTGACTTTATTGGGATCAAAGATGTTGAGGGTGTAGGTGTCCGTGCCGCTGCAGGCGGCGAGCGCCGCCTCCATCTGGAAGTAGAACACCGCACCCATCACGATGATGGCCGCCAGGATTGCCAGTTTCCTCATGCTTCAGGCCCCAATTGGATGATGACGTCGCCGTTCGACTGCGTCACCCCGTTGTCCTGCTGGAAGACAACCAAGAGCAGGAGGATGACCACTATCACCAAGATGATGATGATCCCATACAGAAGCCGCACCTTGGTCCTCTCGTTCATTTTGTCCACCTTATTCCCGCTAGAAGAATAATTTCCCCCCTTTCCACCCTCATGCGATGCCAGAGCATCTCAATCAGCCTCTATCGATTGCCCGATAATCTCCCGAGCCTCCTCAATGCCGATGCCCTTTCCGTAGTAGTTGATGCCATTCCTGATCTTCCTCAGGCCCCCTCACTTTCTACTGAGCCTAATCTCCTGCCTCTCTTCCAACGGGACACGCGCCAAAAAAGGGATGGGAGCGGATCACCCCAGCTGGAAGATGATGCTGCCGTCGGAACTCGAGATGGTGATGTTCTTGCCGCTCGTGGTGTTGATGGTCGGGTCCTTGGCGCTCGGGTCGACGGTCAGGGCTGCAAGCGTGCCGTTCACCGACAGCGCCTTTGTCGGGGCATTCGTGCCGATGCCCACGCTAAGGGAAAGGAGCCTTTGAACCATGCTTGTACCGGAAATGTTCCAGAGTGAAATGGAATTGTTCACGCTGTTGAGATTCGAGGTGAAATTGGGCAGTGCATAGCCATCCCCAGTCCGGACGAATGTGGACGCATTCTCCGTCCTGATGATGGAGCTGTTGGGGACGCCGAGAAACAAGCTGATGTTCTCGTTGTTGAAGGTGTTGATGCCCGTCAGCCCAGACCCGTCCCCCGAAAACGCCGTTGCCGTCACCGTGCCTGCGACATCAAGCGCGGTCGTCGGGGCAGCGGTGCCAATGCCTACTCTGTTGCTGGTCTTGTCGATGAACATGCTGCCGCCGAAGCTGAAGTTGCCCGGGGCGGAGAAATTTCCAGAAGAGAGATTGCTCGGGCTTATCTGGCCGACGCCGCTCCTGAACCGGTATGTGCCCCCTATCTGCGCCACGGTGCTTCCGGCGGAGATGCTGATGTTGTAGTCCTTGTCGAACGTCAGGTTGAGGGGGTTGTCGGCATTCGTGCCCAGGAGCAGGTCGAAGAAGCCGTTAGAAACGCCATTCACGAATGTCTCGTTCCAGACGGTCTGCCCCTCGAATGAGGAGATGTTGACAAAGACATTTGCGCTCGTGATGAGGGCGCCTGTGGAAGAGTTGGTGAGCTTGCCCTGGAGCGAGATGACCGTCGGCTGCGCGGCGAAGGCGGTGGCCAGAAGCAGAAGGAACACTGTGCCATAGGCAACCGCAACAGAGAGATGCAGTTTTTTCATCATCAGGACTCCCGTGACTGTACGTTCACGGCTGATACTCCTCCTTTTCCATGCAGGTATACCCTTTTCCACTCTTTGTATTTAAATATTTCCTCTTTACTCATCCGCCAGGCCCATCCCTACGCCAAAAGAGCAATGATGCTGCCCTGCGCGAGAAAGGTGAGAAGAGCCCCTCCGAACAGGAACGGCGCGAACGGCATGGTCTGGTAGATGCGGACGGTGTGGTGCCTCAGGAACCGCTCGCTGTGGAACTTCCTCGCCTTCTCTGCCTCTTCCCTAGCGATGCCTTCCCGCACGGCCTTGAATAGGAGATTGCCTTCGGTTTTCTCCATGAAATCGGACAGAAAGCCAAAATGAAGGACCTTCTTTTTCCTGAACACGATGCCCCTCTCCCCTAATTGGAGGAAATTCTCCGCGGGAAGCATCCCCGGCTTCAGGTCCTCAATGAAGACAGGATGGGAGAATACATCATAGCCGAGATGGAGCACGAACTGGCGCACGAACCAGGCGAGGACGAACGTCAGGGTGAAGGAGAGGAGGAAATGGGATGTTGCGATATTCCGGTAGTCTGTGAGGAGCGCAATGGCAGCAACCACTCCCGCCACTTTTGCCATGTCCACCCCCATTTTTCCCAATAGATACCCTAAGACGATGACGCCACACAGCATCGCGACGACAGTATTGACGAGCGGGGAATGGGCAGCGATCCATCGCGCCACGAGATATCCCCCCCAGGAGAATGCGAAGATGATGAGCATGCTCCTCACCACCGCTGCGGGCGCGGCCACTTCCCTGAGGACAGCGATCTTCTGCTTCAGAGTGGTCCTGAGCAATGCGGCAGCAGTGTAGACCACGAACATCGGCACGAGCGTATTGACGAGAATGGTGAAGGCCGGGAACGACTGCACATACCCCTGCTGATAGACGGACAGCGGCATGAGCGCCGCGAAGGCAAGGAATAGCTTGGCATCTCCCGCTGACCAGAGCCCTGCGACCCAGATGATGACGCCCAGGAGGAAGGCAAAGGCGATGTTGAGGGCATACTGGATGAGGTACGTCTTGGACAATGACATCCCGTTGGCAAGGAGAAACAGGGAAGCGAGAACGGTGAGGATGACAGAGTAGCCAAGGGCCAACAGCATCCACTTGTTCCGAATCCTGCCATAATGAAGGTCCTCCCGCGAGGTGATGGTGCCGATGAAGAGCAATCCGCCGAGCAGAAGCAGGGAATAGGCGTCCATTGCCTCCCCCTTGCCAATTTTTCTTTAAATACTTTGTGCTTTGCCCTTCCACTAATTTTCCCCTGCCCCACATTCCAAAGAAATCCTTAAATAACCGACGGCATATTTCCCCCCATGGCTTCCTCAACCCTCAGCCAGACCGGCAATCCCGTCCTTGACATCGCGCTCGACACCCTGGACAAGGGGAAGCAGTGCCTGGTCTTCCTCGGCACGAAGAAATCCGCGGAGAAGGCTGCGGAGGACATCGCCAAGGCGCTCAAGGGCAGCACGGAGGGGCACAAGGACATTGCGGAGAAGGCGCTTGACGCGCTGTCCAGCCCGACGAAGCAGTGCGAGCGCCTCGCGAGATGCCTGGGAAAAGGAGTGGCGTTCCACCACGCCGGGCTGGCGCAGAAGCAGCGCGAGCTCATCGAGGAGCAGTTCCGCACGGGAGGCGTCTCGATCATCTGCTGCACACCGACGCTCGCGTACGGCGTTGACATGCCAGCCTACCGCTCGATTATCAGGGATTTGCGGAGATTCAGCAAGCACGGCATGAGCTGGATCCCCGTCCTCGACTACCTGCAGATGGCCGGCCGGGCCGGGCGGCCGAACTACGACAAGATGGGAGAGGCAATCATCGCCTGCGCGACAGAGGCGGAGGAAGAAGAGGCCGTCGAGCGCTACATCCGCGGAAAGCCGGAGGAGATCTATTCCAAGCTCGCGGTGGAGCCGGTGCTGCGCACCCATGTGCTTTCCCTCATCGCCACCGGCTTCGCCTCCACCGGGAAGCAGCTGCTTGATTTTTTCTCTTCCACGTTCTACGCCCACCAGTTCCGCGACATCCCCCGGCTGGGCATGGTGCTGGAGAAGATGCTCGCCCAGCTCGGGGAGTGGGAGTTCATCGTGCTCCCCGGAAAGGACGATTTCACCAGCGCCTACGAGATCGACGAGCAGAGGATCAGGCCCACCCTGCTCGGGAAGCGCGTGGCGGAGCTGTACATCGACCCCCTCACTGCGCACACCTTCGTCACCCGGCTGCAGGACGCCTCGGACAGGAGGCTGCACGCGTTCTCGTTTTTGCAGATGGTCTCGCATACGCAGGAGATGCGGCCTTTGCTCCGGGTGCGCGCGAAGGAGATGGAGGGCGTGCAGCAGCGCTTCCTTGCCTATCATGCTTCTGTCCTGGAGCCGGAGCCCTCGCTCTACGACCCGGACTACGAGGAATACCTCAACTCCGTCAAGACTGGGCTCATGCTGCTGGACTGGTCGGAGGAGAAGACAGAGGAATTCTTGCTCAAGCAGTACGACGTCCGCCCCGGGGAGCTGCAGGCGAAGCTGAACACCGCGGACTGGCTGCTGTATTCCTCCGAGGAAATCTGCAAGATCATGCAGTTCCGCTCCCTGCTGCGGGAGATCTCCACGCTGCGCTTCAGGCTACGCTACGGGGCGCGGGAGGAGCTGCTTCCCCTGCTCCGCTTCGAGGGCATCGGACGGGTGCGCGCGAGGATACTGTTCAACAACCGCGTGCGGGACGCTGCCGGCGTGAAAGCCGCCAATCTCGCCACCCTGAAGCACCTGCTCGGCGAGAAGATCGCGCTTTCCCTGAAAAAACAGGTGGGCGAAGACGTCAAGGAGGTTTCGGAAGGGAAACGGAAGGGGCAGGTCAGCTTGAAGAAGTTTGAATAGTCTGGGATGCTTTCTCATCAAGGTCGTCAAGACCACCAAAACCACCAAGATCATCGAGGCCGCCTACGGCGGAAGAGAGAGGCGCGCCCTCCAGCGCAAGACGGACGCGCTTCCATAGGCGCCCCATTGCGGGCGCCAACACTTGCGCGGCCCGCGGCAATGGGGCCGCGCCTAACCGCCTCTCGCGGAGCGAGTGAGTAGTTTTAAAAAGACGCCTTGTATCCTTTCATCCCTGCCCCTGTAGTATAGCCTGGATAGAATACGGGCTTGCGGCAGCCGCATGGCGCGGGTGCAAACAGCCTGTGACCGGGGTTCGAATCCCCGCAGGGGCATTCTTTTTCTTTTGGCCAATATTTTCTTTGCCGACTCCATGGAAACGCTTTTATAATAGGAAATCCGAGGATGACAAAAAAGGTGAAATGAATGAAGAAAAGCCATGCGCTTGCCATTCTCCTCGTCCTTCTTGCTTTTGCCGCCGGCTGCGCCTCTCCCGGTCAAAACGCCCCATCTACCTCTTCCGACAAAAAGGAGCAGGGGTTTCTGGTGTACGAGGACAAGGCGTATGGCGTGCGGATGGGGTATGCCGCGGACTGGCAGCAGAAGGAGCAGGAAGGGACCATCGTGTCTTTTCTATCCCCAAAATCCAGTTCCTCTGATCCCTTCCAGGAGAACATCAACCTGGTGATGAATGACCTCTCCGGCCAGCAGATTTCCCTTGACGACTACACCACAGCATCGCTGGAGACCCTGCGCGGAGTTTTTCCAGACATGGCGGTTGGGGAGAGCGGCTCGACCACTTTGGACGGCAATCCCGCGCACAAGATCGTCTATACCGCCAAAGCCGGAGGGGCAAATCTCAAGGTCATGCAGGCCTGGACCATCAAGGACGACATCTCGTATGTGCTGACCTACACGGCTGAAGAGGCGGCGTTCCCAGATTATGTCGGCGTCATGCAAAAGGCGATGGACACGTTTGAGATTCTGGGCATACAGCTGCAGAACCAGCAAGAGCCGGCGCAGCCCCCGAAACAAGAGCCAATGAAGCAAGAGGCAAACCTGAATGTTGACCAAGCGCTGGTCGGGCGCTGGCGCATCTATTCGGAGGCGATCTACTATGATGAGGGGGGCAATGACTGGCTGAACAGCCCTTCCAGCAGGATGCTGTACCTCAATGAAGACGGCACGTGGGATTTCGGAGACTCAGGCGGGACATGGGAAGTGAATGACGTCACCCCGGAGGACTGGGCACGCTGGGACATCGGGTCCTACGGGCCCACCAGAAAAATCGTCCTGAACAACTGGAACAAAGGCACTGCAGACGGCCCGATCGAGGGATCGGCGTCAAGGGCCGATTTCGTCTGGGCCATCTACCATGTGGACCCCCCCACGGCGACATGGCCGGGAACGATCTGGATAAAATTCGGGCACACGAGCAGCTAGCCAATGCCACGCTCAATCCACCGACGGATGCTTGCCGTTTCTTTCCCTGCCCTTCTGGCCTTTCTCGTTTTTATGCTGTTCACCGAGCCCCAATCAACGGGGATGGTCACGAGCGACGGTGGCTGGAAATCGCCCCAGTCGGACGGAAGTTACACGTCGCCGACGAGCGACGGCAGTTACGAGTCGCCGGCATCGGACAACAGCTATGAATCCCCCACAACCGGGCCCGGATATGTGGCGCCGACGATAGATGAACGCTATGAGCCACCGATGACAGGGCCCGATTTCCAAACGCCGGAGACAGGTCCGGGCTTCCTCAACCCCTCACTCTTTGATGCGAACGTCACCTGGGTCAAGGGCAATGAGACCACCGAGGTGAGGGACGCCACCCCTGAGAAGAGGGACAACCTTCAACGGGACAATGCTTCCCAAACGAATGACACTTCTGGCGGCAGGGGAGAGAGACAAGAGCCGAAAGGCCCCATAGACAGGACTCTCATCGGCAACTGGAGGATTTATTCCGAGAGCGTCTATTTCAAGAAAGGAGGCTATGAATTTGCATCTCCCGCGACATCGGCACTCAATCTTAGAGGGGACGGCACCTGGGCATTCGGAGGCGCCCAAGGCACCTGGACAGTCCTTCCCATCGCTGACGACGACTGGAGCGCATGGGGGATAGGAAAGAAGGAATTCACGAAGAAGCTTGTCCTCTCCGGCTGGAATGGCCGCGAGACCATGGGCCCTATCGAGGATACAAGCTATGGGGGCAAGTTCCTCTGGGCGGTTTATGATGCAGAACCCCCTGAAGTGAAGGACTCGGCGCAGGTGTGGGTGAAATTCGCGCCTGCCCCTGCCCAACAGGACGAGATATTCTCCGAGAGCCAGCTTACCGGAAGGTGGAAACTGCATTCCCAGGGCAGGTACCAGGACGAGCAGGGACAATGGGTGTTTGAGTCTGACCTCACCAGAATATTGGAGATAAGGGAAGACAGGAGCTGGGATTATGGTCCCTCAAAAGGGACGTGGAAAACTGCCCCGATAGAGGACGCCGACTGGCAGCGGTGGCAGATACTCCCTTACGGGCCGACCAGGAAGCTCATCCTGGAGAACTGGAACGAGAAAGGCGCAGAGGGGCCCATAGAGGCAAGCTCCGGCCAGGTGAGCTTCTTCTGGATAATCCAGGCCATACAGTACGAAGGCAAGCCAAAGCCCCAGTGGTACCAGTATAAGTTCGTCCCCCTCGAATCCGACCTTGTGGAGCTTGCCATCGAGAAGACCGGCTCTGGGGATGTCTCGTCCGATGAGGGAAACATTGCCTGCGGAGGCACATGCGCGCATGAGTACGCCGCGGACTCCACGGTAACGCTCACCACAAAGCCGCAGCAAGGATGGATGTTCCTGGGCTGGGGCGGAGGATGCCAGGGGACGGAAAGCACCTGCACCATGGCGCTTGACCGCGCGACAACCGTGAAAGCGGAGTTCGTTCCCGGCTGCGCCGACGATTCCGCCTGCCCGCTCGACCAGAAATGCCAAAGCTCAACATGCGTGGCGCTTGCGTGCGAATGCGGCTATCCGGGCAATCATGCCTGCCAACCATACGAATGCTGCTCTGGGACGCAGTGCGGCGAGGGGATGACCTGCAGCACGGACATCCACAAATGCGTCGCGGAATCCGCATGCCGCGCGGTCTACATCAGCGGAGACCCTGCGGAAAAGCACGACATCGTTTTTGTCGGGGACGGCATCAGCGATTACAAGACGCTCACCAACCTCGTCCTGCTCGTCATGGATTTCGAGGGAACGCATAACGGCGTGCTCAGCACAACCCCCTTCAGGGAAAACGCGGACAAGTTCAACATCTGGATGGTGATTGCCCCCGACTACGCCTATGACGCAAATGGAGAACCAGACCTCGATGATTACCGGCGATTCGTAAAGACCTGCGAGCGGGATACCGTGGTGATCATGACAGGAAAGACCTACAGGCCTTTTGCGTTCTTCCCCACGCACGGTCCCGGAGGGGGAGTGGTCTACCTTTCCCTTGGCTTCTTGACCGTCAGGGGCTCCCAGTTCGCTTTCGAGAACTCCGGAAGGCTCCTGTTGCACGAGCTCGGCCATGCGATCGGCGGGCTGGCGGATGAGTACGTCGAGTACGGCGTCGGTACTAGGAACGTCGAGCGGGTGGTGAACTGCGCCCCCGATCTTGCGACGGCAAAAAAGAGATGGGGAGACCTGGAAGGAGTAGACGGAGTTCACTTCTACACCGGCGTCAAGGATGTGCCGGGAACAACCTATTATAAAAGCCCCAAGGCATCCATCGAGGAATTGGGAACCTTCCCCGACGGAAGCGACTGGTCTGACGGCGGCTGCAGCTACGACTGGAACAACATCAGGCCGACCATCGGCTCCTTCATGAACAACCAGTTTGAGCAGGGCGTTGACTACGGTCCGGTAAATGAGAGGGAGATACAGAGAAAGCTGGAGGGATACGGATGAGGATGATGATAGCCGTGATGGCGCTGCTGATGCTGCCCGTGGCCCATGCGCTCTCCTATTCCGCTGTTTTCAATTACGAGGGCAACACGTTCATCCTTGAGGACATTATGGTAATAGGGGCAGCCCCTGCCCCCCCATCATCCGGAAATGACTACACCGCGCGCATCCTCTCCTCCGGGGGAGCGGTGCTCTTCGAGACCACCTTCAATCTGCCAACCGAGGGGCTCTACAGCATCCCCCTTGACAAGAGCATGGCGGAGCGCTCCCATCCTGCGCGAAAGACCTCCTTTGACCTGCTTCTTCCCTATTACTCCAATGCGAAAACACTGCAGATCCTGAAAGACGGCTCCCTGCTCTTCGAGGCCGACCTTGCCGCGTTCTCGATTTGCAATGAGGACGGAAAATGCGACGCCTCCGAGTCCCCGGATGCCTGCCCCAGGGACTGCACCTGCGGCAACGGCAACTGCGAAACGTCCGAGAGCTACCATAGCTGCTCGACAGACTGCGCATCCGGACGGCCGGACAGTTATTGTGATTCCCTTGCCGACGGCACCTGCGACCCGGACTGTGGCGCGGGGGAGGACAGCGACTGCGAGGAAAAATCCCAGGCAGGCAACATGCTCTATCTCCTTCTTGGGATGGTCTTAGTAGGCGGTGCGGCGGCCATTGCACTGAGAAACAGGAAGAAATGACCGGGCTTTCAGGCGCTCAGAATCCTTTTCTCCTTTTCAGATGCTCAACTAACTTTTCGCTGATGACGACTTTGTTGTCCTCAAGGACATACGGGAACGGCAACGTCATCGATTCCCCTTCGCCCAACTGCACTTCGACCTCATCCACGAAATGGAACTCAGACAACTTTCTGCCCTCCAGGATCCTTTTGGCCACATAGGCGGCAGTGTCGGTGGAGAGCTGTTTTTTCCCCAGGTTTCTCGTCGGGTATGGCAACGACCCGGTGAGCTTCTCTGTGCGCCCCTCCGCGGGATTGTTGCCGAGGATGCCGCCCAATATGAGACAGCCAAACTTGCCCTTGTCAGATTCCGAAAGCGTTTTCCTGGCATAAGGGTCAAGGATGCACGCTTTTTTCAGGTGGAGGCCGGAGACCTTCTTCTCCGTCACTTCGCCGCATGAAGAAAGCTTTGCGCTCTCTTTGGCAGGAATATTGGTGAAGAGGATGTTCTCCTTGCCGACCATCTCCGCGATGTGCGCGTACTCGATGGCGCACCACTCGAACAGTTCCGGCTCGAGATGCTCGACGACGAATTTCATCATGTGGTGATATGAAAAACCATTTTTAATAATTATGCTCGCCTCCGGCTCGCGACAGCTTGGCGCCTTCCCAAAAGGCGCGTTGGGTGGTAAAGAACTCGGCCAATGCGGGCCGACCAACTAGTTAGTGTGAGCGAAGCGAACCGGAATAAAAAACGGCTAAAAACCAAAAAAACAAGTCAAAACTTCTTGAACTGCGCCACGGTGTCGATGAGATCGACATGGCCGAGGAACATCGCGCGGCAGCAGTACCTCTCCAGGCCTGCCTCGTCGAGGGCCTTCTTCCGGTCCTCGCCCTTCGCGACCTTCTCCTGGAACTTCTCCCAGAGGTGGCCAATCGGCTTTCCGCAGCTCCAGCATCTGATGGGTATAATCATGGGATCACCTGTACGATTTCTGCACTTTCGCCCGCGCCTTGCCATGCCTGTTGGGCTTCCTCGCTTCCTTCCTCCTGACGTCGGCGACGAGCATGTTACGGTCGTACTGGAGGAACAGGTCGCGGAGCTTGCTGCCCTTGTTGACGGCGACCAGGGACTTGGCGATGGCCAATCTTGCGGCATCCGCCTGCGAGGACATGCCGCCGCCAATCACCTTGACATTGATGTCCACCTTCTGGGCGGCGTCTCCGGCGAGCACCAGCGGCTCGCTGATCTTCGCCCGGTAGAGCGAGGGCGTGTAGTTGCCGAGGAGGATGCGGTTGATCCTGACGATGCCCGTGCCCGGGTACGCCGTGGCCTTCGCTATCGCCCTTTTTCTCTTGCCGGATTCATGGACTGCTTTCATGGTTCACCTACTTGAGCCTCGTGGAGCCCTGCAGCCTGCAGATCTGCGCCACGGTGACGTATTCCCCTGCCCCGGAATGCGAGATATTGGCGTGCTCGACGGACACGGCCTTCTGGTCCCTGAACTGCGCGGGCGTGCCGATGTAGCACCTGATGCGCTTCAGCGCCGCCATCCCGCGGGCGGTCCTCTTCGGGATCATGCCCTGGACGGACTTCTTGACGAATGCCTCTGGCTCGCGGGAGTAGAACGGCCCCTTGATGTGATGGCCGATGACGTTCCTCCTCATGTGGGCCTTGGCGATGGTCGTGCCTCTCTTGCCCGTGATGACCGCGCTCTCGCAGTTCACGATGGAGACGTCCTCCCCTTCGAGCGCGTGCTTCGCGGCAACGCTTGCCAGCCTTCCCAAGATGAGGTCTTTTGCGTCGATGATCATGGCCTTACCCGATAATCCTGATGGTCTTCCCTTTCGGGGCGTCCTTGCTGAGGTCAAGCAGCGGGACGACCTTGCCGCCGGCCTGCTCGATCTTCTCCTTGGCCCCGTTGGAGAACTGGTATGCGGAGATGGTGAGCTTGTGGCTCAGCGAGCCCGCGCCGAGCACCTTGCCGGGGATGACGACGACGTCATTCTCCTGCGAGTAGCGGCTGATCCTGGACAGGTTGACGACCCTCCGCTGCCGCGTCGGCCGCTCTAGGTCGAGGGCAATCCTCTTCCAGAGGGCCGCGTCGTGGGCGATGCCTCTCTTCCTGAGCTCGGTGATCAGGCCCTGCAGTTCCGGATTTGTCGGTCCCGTCCTTTTCATGGTCTGTTGTAATTGGTGACTGCTTTGTTCGTTTTTCATCGCCCGCTTCGCGGGAAATGCCAGGCGCGTCCTCCAACGCTGGACCGGACGCGCGTCTTTTGCGCCCCATTGAGGGCGCCATGGATGCGCCGCGCATTGGCGGCGCCTGCCTCTCTCCGCCCGGAGGGCGGCCTTGATGACGTCTCTTTGGGAACTCTCTTAACGATGATGCGGGGGACGTGATTCGAACACGCGCACCCACTAAGGGACTAGCCCCTCAAGCTAGCGCATTTGACCAGGCTCTGCCACCCCCGCGTGAACGTGAGCGGATGGCTGTGATGGGTGAATGTGCTTATTGTGCGCTCTTGACCTTCTCGCTGAGCTCGTCGAGCATGGCGTCGAACTCGTCCAGCGCCCGCAGGACCATCTCCTTGCAGGAGAGCTGCCCCCAGGACTCGATGGTGAAGATGATGTCGCTGTCGTGGCCTTCCTTGATGGCCCCCTGGGAGATCTCCTCCGCCGCCCCCGCGAGGTCGACGCTGAACAGGTTGTCCTTGACGACCTCGAGCTTCCCGCCCTTGATGGCGAAGACCGTGCCGTGGGTCTTGTCCACGACCTCCTCCGGGTTCCTGACGCTGCCGATCTCGATGACCGGCTTGTAGCGGTAATAGACATGGCCGGGATTGAACTTGGTATGCTCCTTGCCCCTCCCCAGGAGGGCGGTGGCCTCCAGCTCGAGGGACTGGCCCTTGAGCAGCTTCACGATGGGNNATCTCCGGATCCTTGGATTTCAGGTCCCCGGAATAGACGGTGCACGGGCCCTTGGCCTTGAGCACGAGCTTGACGATGCACTTCAGCGACTCGCGGTCTTCGGGCTTCTCGACGAGCTTGTAGCTCTTCAGGTCCGTCTTGAGCGGGATCAGCCCCAGGCGGTGGGCGACCATCTCGTCGTAGAGGATGGAGCTGTTGTCCCTGAATTCCACCTCCTCTATGGCCATGACCGGCACCTCGTCGGTGATGAGCCTCCTCAGGGTGTTGGCGAAGACTGCGCTTGAATCCTTGAGCAGGAACGACAGCTTGCCCTTGTCCTTGCTGTTCTCGATGACGCGGATCTCCATGGCTACACCCTCCTGCCACGCTTGCCGCCCTTCTTCCTGCACCCGTCGTGCGGGATGGGGGTCACGTCCTCGATGAGNNGGAGCCCCTGCCGTGACAGCGCGCGGATGGCCGCCTGCGCGCCCGGCCCTGGCGTGTTGGGGCCGTTATGGCCTCCCGGAGCCTTGATCTTGATGTGGATGCCGGTAATGCCCTTGTCCCGTGCTTCCTCCGCAACCCTCTTTGAGGCCATCATGGCAGCGGTGGGGGAGCTTTCCATGCGGTCGCTCTTGACCACCATGCCGCCGGAGACTTTGGTGATGGTCTCGGAGCCGGTGATGTCCGTCACGTGGATGATCGTGTTGTTGTAGGACGAAAAGATATGGCAGATGCCCCATCGCACGCCCTCGTCCCCGGTCTGCAGGCGCTGCGGGTTCTCCCTCGGCACGCGCGAGTGGCGCGGCGGCCCTCTTCCTGATGATGGTCTCATCGCCTTCCCCCCCTGCGGTCGCCAAAGCGCCCTCTCGGGCGCCTGCCGAAGCGCCGCATTTCAGTCTGCGGCCTCTTCTTGGGCTTGCCCTTGGGAACGGCAATCTCGGCATGGCCTTCCTTCCTGAACGGAGAATCGTCGGCATATTTCACCGCCGCCTCCTCTGAGATGCTGACCATGTAGGAAGGGACGGTGATCTTCCTGTCCCCTACGGAAATGTGCTCGTGGGTGATGAACTGCCGTGCCTGGTCCATGCTCTTCGCGAGGCTCTTCCTCACGACCACCGTCTGCAGCCTGCGTTCCATGAGATCCTTGAGCGCGATGCCCAGCGCGTCGTCCAGCTTCGCGCCCTGCTTGAGTATGCCGAGGCCGACGAGCTTGGCGACGAACGCTTCCTTGTCCGCGTCCGTGGCCTTCACGGAGCCGATGAGCCCCTTCGTCTGCTCGAAGTACTTCTTGAGCTGGGCGTTCATCTTCCACAGCTCCTTCTTGCGCTGCATGCCGTATGCGGCCAGCAGCTCCGTCTCCACGGCCATCCTGGCCTCCTGCCAGGGATGCAGCGGCCTGCTCCACTTCTTCTTCAATCGCCTCGGGTCGCCCATGCGTTACATCCTGCCGGACCTAGCCTCGGGGTTCTTCTTGACCCCTAATACCTTGCCCTTGTTCTTCCTGAAATTTGACTTGGTGCGCTGGCCCCTCACGGGCTGGCCCATGGAATGGCGGATGCCCCTATAGCAGCGCATCTTCTTGAGCATCTTGATGTCGTTGTCATGCGTGAAGAGGAGGTTTGAGGTGATGAGGTGCTTGTTTGTCCCGTCATCCTTGTCTTTCCTCCGGTTGAACATCCAGGCCGGGAAGCCGAACTTGCCGGGGTTGGTGACGACCTCGTCCAACTTCTTCACCTGGGCATCGTTGAGGTAGCCGGCCTTCAGGGCCTTATCCACCCCTGCCATGGCGCACACCGCGTTCGAGAACATGACATCCACTCCCCTGATCTTGCGCAGCGCCTCGAGGATGGCCTTCCTGCCGTCCAGGTCGGTATTGGCCACACGCACGAAATACTTGAGTTCCTGCTTCTGCTCTGCCATATTGCTCTGCCTGTGAATGATGTACCCGACAAAAGAATTACGTTTCCGTAACCCTAAACTCGCACGTCCCAACCCTCGGTTGGCGCACTCGGGCTTTAGGGGAGGGGGTTCGGGGTCATTTATAAAGGTTGCTGATTTTTGAGTGTTCTACACTCTTTAAAGTTCAGATTATAACTTATTTATTTTTAATATAGAAATTAAAATTCACACCACTGGACATCTGTCTAACAAAAGTTTATAAATGTCCTAATATATTACGAATTTACTAATATATTAGGGAAAATGGAATCTCAACCAATATACTACCCTCAATTTTATGGAGACCTTAAACAAGTAGTGTTTGCCCCTCAACTTTACATTAATACTAAACAAACACGAGAAACTGGAAAGAAAGATCCATATTCCCAAAAAATTTACTTTTCCAAACCAAAATGGAAAGAAAATCATACCAACTATTTTGTCCCAAAAATGATAGATTTATTTGAAAAAATAAAATCTAATGTTCCCAAACCAAAATTTATTTTGACCTTACCTTCACATGAAAAAGATAGTAAATGTTCCCAGACAATGGTAGGAGTTGCTCAAAAACTAGCAACACATCTTAAAATTGAGTATGTAGATGCACTAGATCGTTGCAAGACCATCAAAAAAAGCACTGACACGGAAACTGTTGAAGAGAGACTCAAGAATGTTAAGGATTCATTGAAAGTTAACAACAAGTTCGTCGAAAAGTTAAAACAATCGGATAACGTACTGATTTTGGATGATGTCAAAACAACAGGCATCTCAATGATGGAAGCAACTAAAGTGCTAAAAGAAATAGGCATTAAATCAGTTACTTGTTTGGCTTTTGGAATAAACGCTTAGGTGGCAAAATGGAATTCAACCGAGAAGAAATACTGTTGTGGTTCAAATTAAGTCAAGTTCCGAAACTTGGACCTGTAAAGCTATTAGCACTCTTTACGTTGTTCGGCAACATCCAAAAAATCTTCAAAGCTGATAAGGAACTTCTTCTGAAAAGTAGAATATTTAACATAGAGATGATCAGTGAACTAGAAAAAATAAAAAATGCATCTGACGACAACTTTTTTAGGGCGATAGATGAATGCATCTCCAATGATATTGCTGTCCTCCCAATTATTTCCAACAAATACCCCCTAAATCTTAAAAGAATGCCTTACCCGCCAAAATCATTATTCCTTAAGGGGAATGTCTCCCTCTTAGAATCAAATGCCGTGGCAGTTGTAGGAACTAGGCATCCTTCCGAAGAAGCTTTAAAATGGACGTTTAAAAATTCAAAAATACTTGCCGAGAATAACTTTACAGTGATTAGTGGAGGAGCCATCGGGGTAGACACTGCTGCACACCAAGGAGCTTTAGAAGCCTCCGGCGGCAAAACCATCGCAGTACTCGGAACTGGTTTTTTTAAAAAATATCCGGAAGAGAACCTACCTCTCTTTGAAAAAATTGAAAAAAACGATGGATTGTTAATTAGCGAACATCTCCCTAATTTTCCTGGGTCAAGGTTCTCCCTTTTACAGAGAAACAGAATAACTTCCGGTCTTTCGCAAGGTTTGGTCATGGTTGCAAGTGGTGGAAAGGGCGGAGCAATGGTTCAAACTAAAATCGCATTTGACCAAAAAATACCAATCTTTTGCCCTTCGCTATCACTAAATTTGCAGCCTAACGAAGGAGTAAAAGAAGTCATTGAAAAATTTGGCGGAAAAGAAATATTCACTATCGAAGAAGTAATTCTGTTCTTATCGAGAGACATTAATAAAACCAAAGGAAACCTGGAACAATTCATTAATCCTTGATGTCTTTATCTACTCCTATGCCTTCGCATTCTTCCTCACCATCCACTTGAACACGATGGGGGCAACAAACGTGCTCACCAGCGCAACCGTGATGATGGCGGTGAAGATGTCCACGGTGATGATGCGGTGCTGCAAGGCAAGGGTGGCGATGACTAGCTCCGTGTCCCCTTTCGGCAGCACGCCCCAGCCGACGATCAGGCCTTCCCTAAACGTGCCTTTGCCCAGCAGCACGCCGATGACCGTGCCCGCCAGGGTGCCGCCGATGTCGATGGCGATCAGCACGAGGATAAGCGCCATGTTGGAGGAGATGGAGCCGAGGTCCATCTTCAGGCCGACGGCGACGAAGAACAGCGGGATCAAAAATCCGAAGGCGATGGCGTGCAGGGAATGGGACAGCTCGTTGCGCCTCCACGGCTTGAGGCCGCCTTCCTTCAGGAGCGTCTGCCGCACAAGGGCCCCGGCGATCAGCGCCCCGATCAGCGAGCCGATTCCCAGCAGGTCCGAGACATAGGCCATCAGCAGGACAATGACCAAGGCCCCCATGAACAGGCTGGATTGGGACTGCTCGCGCTCGAACAGCTTCAGGATGACGGGGATGAAGAGCAGCCTGAAGAGGAACACCAGCATGATGAAGATCAGGGCGGAGAGCACGAACATCGGCAGGTCAGCGGCGCCAAGCGAGGCCGACTGCACCACGATGAGGATGGAGCTGACGAGCAGGAGCTCGAAGAGGTCGTCCACCATGCCGGATGTGATGATGAGGCTGCCGATCCTGCTCCGCAGCATCTTGGCCTCGTCCAGGATGTCCAGGGTTATGGCCTGCGAGCTGACGGAGACCGAGATGCCGATGATGAGGGAGACGATATCATTGAAGCCGAAAACATAGCGCGCGACCAGATAGCCGATGAAGAGGGGGATGACGGTGTTGAAGACGGCGATGTACGCGGACGTTCTCATGTTCTTCCTGACGCCGCGCAGGTTCAATTCAAGGCCGATGAAGAAGAACAGGAGGATGATGCCGATGTTCGTGATGTAGGAGAAGGCGGCGTCGATGTCGCTGCTGTACAGCACCCCCTTGAGGAAAGGGATGCCCAGCACGATTCCCGCGAGGAGCTGGCCGATCACCCGCGGCAGCCGGAAGTAATGGAACAGCTCGGCGAGGGCGTATGCCAGCACCAGTGCCAGCAGGGTGAAGAGGAGGGCGTTTGCCACAATCACCCCATTGACTTTGGCTTTATAATTTTATGTCTTAACCGTGGAGAGATGCTATGGAAGGAATAACTGAAACACAAGCTTCGCTCAAAACACCTTCTCAAGGGAAGAAGAGGGCGGCTGGCGAGAATCGAACTCGCGCTACAGGATGTCTTTAGCGGAGCTAAAGACCCAGGGAAGGACCCCTTTCCGCTGCCACAGTCCTGGGTTCTGCCATTAAACTACAGCCGCCATGCGGCGGAGAAGAGACGGTTCAATTATAAAGATTATGGCGCCTTCATCCCAGATAATGCCTCTTCCGGAGCACGAAGCGATAGTGGGCATACGGCGCCAGGAAGGCGAGCGCATAGGCGGCCGCGACCAGCTGCGGGCTGTGCGTGCTGCCGATGCCAAAGCCGGAAGCGATGTCGTTGGCGAAGTCCGCGATGAACAGCACGCCAACGATGGCGCACAGCGGGACGAGCATGCCCAGCAGGATGTGGTGATGCTGCCTCAGGGAGGCGATGCTCCTCGTCAGGATCTCGAACAGCAGGCCCATGCCGAAGCCGGTGAGCGTGATCAGGGCATAGAGGAACCAGCCCTTGAGCGCCAGCATCAGCGGGATGAATATCAGCGGCACGAGCACGTTGCCGACGATCATGGCTGCGACCGAGATGAAGAGGGCGGCGTGGCGGAGGGCGCGGTGCTCCCGCGACGCGGACTGCTGCAACGCCCTCAGCCTTTCCGTAGGGTCATGGG
>DUHN01000023.1:0-24703 GCA_013330825.1 Candidatus Woesearchaeota archaeon
GTGCAACTCTCCCCGGAGGCTTTTGAGAGGGAAAAATACCTGTGCCGGGAAGAAAGGGGGATAAGGAGGAAAATATCCATGGCAGACATCGGAAAAGCGTACAAGGAGCTGGCAAAGAGGTACCGGCTTCCGGACTACTCGAAAATAAACAATGAGTTCGAGCTCTGCTTCATCGAGAAGGAGGAGTTCCTGCTGCGCCAGATCATCCGCATCATGATAGAGAGGAGCGAGTTCTTCACCACGCTCATCGATTCCGTGCTCCATCCTGACGGGAGCCAGATCGCGCCGCTGCACGAGTGCCGCCTGTTCGGCGAGAAGGAGAAAGAGGAATTGTATGACCTCTACAAGGCGCTGATGAAGCACCACCGCGCCGCTCTGGTCGTGAATGTGGCGCGCGGGGAGAAGGAGGAAGCGGGGTTCATCACTGATTTTTTCAGGGAATGGGAGCTCCTCAGGCCCAGGATAGCCTCGATGGCGAAGAAGATCCAGCAGTCGTGGGAGAATGACACCACCATCAAGGAAGTCCTGGAGTATTTCGGATGAACATAGTCATGTTCGGCCCACCCGGGGCGGGAAAGGGAAGCGTGTCCGCGTTCCTGGTCGGGGAGTTCTCCTACCCCCACATCGCCGCGGGGGACATCATCCGCGAGGAGGCCAGGAAGCCGCAGAACAAGGTCAGGGCATACATGGAGAAAGGGGAGCTCGTCCCGGATACCGTCATCATGCAGCTCGTCGGGAGCCGCCTCAGGCAGCCGGACTGCAGGGAAGGGTTCATCCTCGACGGCTTCCCCAGGACGATCGTGCAGGCGGAGTTCCTCGAAAGGCAGCGCATCCCCGTCGACATCGTCATCAACCTCGAGGTGGACGAGGATGCCATCGTCGACCGCCTGAGCGGCAGGCGCATGGACCCCAAGACAGGGCAGATTTACAATCTCAATACCATGGAGCTGCCGGAAGGCGTTGACCGGGAGAAGCTGGTGCAGCGGCCGGATGACAAGCCGGAAGTCATCCGCAAGCGCATCGAGGTGTACAAGAAGCAGACGTCGCCGGTCATCGAGTATTACCGCGAGCGCAACGTCCTGCTCAACATCGACGGCAACCCGGAGCTAGGGCAGGTCGTCGGGAGCGTCCGGGAAGCCCTCCAGAAGGTAAGAGAGTAGCACCGTCGCATAGCACGATTTCTTCAGGGTGAATTCGACCGTCGCTTTCTCCCTGCCGGCGAAGCATTCGTCCTCCCCGATGCCGGTAATGCGGAAATCAGGCGCGGTGAAGAATGCCGCCCGCATCCCCCCTTCGGAGCTGAGCTCCGGCATCTGCCGGTTGATGAAATCCCGCGGCGAGACTCCCTCCTGCTGGAGCAGTTCATTCGCCGCTTCTTGCGTGTGGCTTTCCAATTCCCCGATTTCTGTGCCGAATCCGATGATGGGCAACAAGGGAATCGTTGGGAGAAGGGGGGCTGGGTTCTGTGCGAGCAGATGATGGAGGAGAGTGTTGAAGAGGGACGACTGGTAGGCATGGACGTACATCCTGAGCGTCGAGGCCGGCAGCAAGCGTAATGCGCTGATGGTGTTGTTGGGGTTTTCCTTCAGACTCATCCCGGCGCGGGAGGAGTGCTCATTGTCGTGCTGCAGGACAAGCCCGATCGCGTTCCTGAAATCCTTCGTCACCAGCGCCTTCCCGATGAGATGGTTGGCCGAGCTGAAGCGCTGCGGCCCGAAGTAATTGGGGATATGCGATGGCGTTTTTTTGTTTTCTTTCTCAAATTTCTTAATCCGTTCAATGCCTGCGCCATCAATGTTCCTGATGGTGATGGTGAAGCTGTTGCCCTCCAGGTCTCCGAGGGCGATCTTCCTGAGAGAGAATCCCTTGAACGTCAGGGAGATGTCCGCCAGAGAGAGGTCCTGCAGCGAAGGGCTGCCCCTGAACACCGAGATGTATTGGGCCGTCACCGCTTTCCGGTCCTTGTTGCCCGCGAAGCCGAAATCCTTCAGCGGCTTCCTCGCCTCCTCTGCTATCCTTTTGAGCGCGTCCTGGGTCGTGTAGTTGCGCTTCCTCATCTCGAAGACGGCATACTCTCCTGTGTCAGAGAGCCCGCCAAGGGGAATCTCCCTAACCGCAAAGTCCTCCGGAAAGTGCTTGAGGGCATGCATAGGATGGGGGATGGGGGAAGGGAATTAAAAGGTATGGGGGCAAGAAAGTTTCCATGATGATCTCCGGCTCTGTCCCGAAAGTGGTTACGGGCATCGGGTCGAGCCTTTGCCATTGCGGGAACAAGGGTGTTGTTGGGGGACCCGCCCCTGCTCGGAGGCGCACCTCCGGCATCCACTGCGTGGACTACGGGGAAACAGCCCCTTCCATGCAAGAAGCGGAAGGCGAGAAGCCCGTAACCCGAGCCGAAGGCGAGATTCGGGACAGAGCCATGATTTCCATAATGTTTAAATAATTGAAAGGGGGAAAGGGGCAAATGGCGCCGAAAAAACCAGGAGCGGGCACGTCGAAAGGCCCGGAGAAGCGGAAGTTCATCATCGCGCTGCTCCTCTCCATTTTCGTGGGGGCATTCGGGGTCGACCGGTTCTACATGGGGCTCATCGGGACGGGCATCCTGAAGCTCATCACGCTGGGCGGCTGCGGCGTCTGGTGGCTGATTGACCTCATCCTCATCGCGACCAACCAGCTCCGTGACGCGGATGGCAACTATCTCGAGAAGGATACGGTCACTGTGTAGGGGATTCGTCCTCCTTATCGGCCTCTCCACGCCGGCAAGCAGGATCATCGTCTTCCTTTCCGGCATTCTGCTGCTGGCAGTCCTCCCCACTGCGCAGCTCCCCCTGCTCCCCATCCGTTCCCTTTATGCGATGGCGGGCTTCTATCCGTATTCCACCGGCATGACGCGCGCGCTCTCGAGCCTTCTTCACGGCCAGTTCGGCGCGGCGTGGGACTTCAATCCGCTGGTGTACCTGCTCGCGGTTGTCGTGGCAGTGATTCTCGTTAAGGATGTCTGCACGGTCTATAGGAAAAGGGAATTCTCCTTCTGAGGATACCCAACTATTGCGTGTCATATACAAAACCTTAAAAATAAGCGTTTAAAGAGAGGTGCAGGGGTGGTATCACTATGGGATTCATGGAATGGGTGTTGCCGAAGGAAAACCAGTTCTTTGAGATGCTGAGCGCGCAATCGGAGAATTGCCTCCAGGCAGCGAGGGAGCTGGACGGTTTTGTCAGGGAGTACTCTTCCGCGACGGCAGCCAAGCGCGAGACAAGCGTCAGGAGCATCAGCGCCAGGGAGAACAAGGGAGATGATATCACCCATGCGATCATCGAGAAGCTGAATTCCTCCTTCATCACCCCCATCGACAAGGAGGACCTCTACCAGATGGCCTGCCTCCTCGATGACATCATCGACATCATCAATGCCGCGGCCGTCCACATGGTGCTGTTCAATGTGAAGAAGACGGACAAGTGCATGGTTGCCCTGTCAGGCGTCATCGTGCAGATTGTGGGCGAAGTCGATATCTGCGTCACCGGCCTGAGGAACCTGAGGAACATGAAGACCCAGCACATCCGCATCCACAGCCTCGAGAACAAGGGGGATGACATCTACCACGAGGGCCTTGCAGCCCTGTTCAGGAAGTCAAGGGATCCCATTGACATCATGAAGCGGCGGGAGATCTACGGGCTTCTGGAGAGCGTCATCGACAAGTGCGAGAGTGTCGAGAATGTCATGGAGAACATCTTGGTGAAGCATGCCTGATCTTGCGTTCGTCCTCGTCGTCATTTTCGTCGCCCTGGTCTTCGACTTCATCAACGGGTTCCATGATTCGGCCAATTCCATCGCGACCATCGTGGCGACGGGCGTCCTGAAGCCGCGGAACGCCGTGCTTCTCGCCGCCTTCTGGAATTTCGCCGGGGCGTTCATCTTCAGCGTCGCCGTGGCTACGACCATCGGGAAGAATGTCATCGATCCTTCCTCGGTCACCATCTCCATCATCCTGGCCGCGCTTCTCGGGGCCATCATGTGGAACCTCATCACCTGGTACTTCGGCATCCCGTCCTCGAGCAGCCACGCCCTCATCGGCGGCCTCATCGGGGCGGGCATGGCGGGCGCGGGCATCGGCGCGGTCCATTTCAGCGGCCTTAAGACCATCTTAGTCTTCATCGTGGTGGCGCCCGTGCTCGGATTCATCGGGGCGCTGCTCCTCACCATCATCATGATGTGGACTCTCAGGAGGGTGTCCCCTGCCAGGATGGACTGGTCGTTCAAGAAGCTCCAGCTCGTCTCATCGAGCGCCTACAGCCTGAGCCACGGCACCAACGACGCGCAGAAGACCATGGGAGTCATCACCCTGGTGCTCCTCACGTCCGGGATGATTTCCGAGTTCCACGTCCCCGTCTGGGTGATTCTCTCAAGCTACACGGCCATAGCCCTGGGCACGTTCTTCGGCGGCTGGCGCATCGTGAGGACCATGGGGCTACGCATCACCAAGCTGCGGCCATTCCACGGCTGCATGGCGGAGACCGCCGGCAGCGCCGTCCTTCTCAGCACGGCCCATTTCGGCATCCCTGTCTCGACGACGCATGTCATCTCCGGCTCGATCATGGGCGTGGGGACGGTCAGGAGGTCCTCCGGCGTGAGATGGCAGATCGCGAGAAAGATCGTCGTGGCATGGCTTCTGACCATCCCCGTTTCAGCGCTTGCGGGGGCGCTGGCGTATGCGGGGCTGTCCCTGGTCGTATGAAATCATTTCAACTGCGCCAGCATCCCCTTCACCGGAAGCGCGTTGATGACGTCTTTTTTCTCCGCCCATCCCCTGCGCGCGGTGAACACGCCCAGCCGGATGCTCTTCAGCGACTCGGCGGTGTGGGCATCCGTCCCGATGGACAGCTTCACGCCCCTTTGCACGGCAGCGCGGACATGGGAGGCGTCGAGGTCAAGGCGCTCGGGAGAGGCATTGATCTCCAGCACAGTGCCGGTTGATTTCGCCGTGTCCAGCAGCGCGTCAAAATCAGTGTCATAGGCAGGCCGCTGGTTGATCAGCCTTCCGGTGGGGTGGGCGATGATGTCCACGTGCTCGTTCTCCATGGCTTTCGTTATCCTCTTCGTCATCTCTTCTTTGGGATTTTTGAATCCCGAGTGGATCGATCCCAGCACGATGTCCATCTGCTTGAGGATGCGGTTGGGGACGTCTATCGTGCCGTCCTTGGTGATGTTAGCCTCCATCCCTTTGAGAACAGTAATGCCGCGTATGTTGTTGTTCGCTTTCTCGATGTCTTTGAGGTAGTCCTTGGTTTGTGCGCCTTTTAATGCATTGGCTATGGGAAGGTTGCCCCCATGGTCGGTGATGCAGATGTACTCATGCCCCATCTCTTGGGCCGCGCGCGCCATCTCCCCGATGGTGTTCGAGCCGTCGCTCCACGTGCTGTGCATCTGCAGGTCTCCCCTGACGTCCCTCTCCATGATGAGGCGGGGAAGCTTGTGCTGCCTGGCTGCCTCGATCTCCCCTTCGTTCTCCCGCAGCTCAGGCTCGATGTATGGGAGCCCCAGGGATTCGTAAAGGTCCTGTTCCGTTTTCCCGGCAATCAGGGCATTCGTCCTGTTGCTGAACAGGCCGTACTCGCTGAGCTTGCACCCTTTGGAAATCGCAGCCTTCCTCAGCTCGATGTTGTGCTGCTTGCTGCCGGTGAAGTAGATCAGGGCCGCGCCATAGCTTTTCTCGTCGATGACGCGCATGTCCACCTGGATGCCTTCCTTCAGCCGGACGGAGCTTTTGGTGTCCCCTTTCGCGAGCACCTGCTCCACCAGGGGCAGGGAGGCGAATGCGCCGATGGCCGCCGCCGGGTTTTTCGATGCAACAAGGAGGTCTATGTCCCCTATGGTGTCTTTCCTCCTGCGCAAAGAGCCGGCGATGTCGATCCGTTTCACGTCCTTGAGCGGCCTTAGCCGGGCAACGATCTCTTCCGCATGGGGCAGGGCAAATCCGAGGGGGATCCTGGTCGCGCTCTTGGAGAAGGCGAGGCTTTTGAGGATGTTCTCCTCCGCTTTCGCCCCCAAACCGGGGAGGTTCCTGATGTTTCCTGCGCGCGCGGCTTTTTCGAGGGAGGGGACATCCCTGATCTTCAGCGCCCGGTACAGCTTCTTCAGCGTCTTCGGCCCGAGGCCGGGTATCTTGCCCAGGTTCTCCATGTCAATGGGGACTTCTTTCTTCAGTTTCTCGTAATACGCAAGCCTGCCCTTTTCCAGGAATTCGCTTATTTTCTCCGCGAGCGCCTCGCCGATGCCCGGCAGCTCCTCCAGCCTGCCTTCTTTCCATACCTTCCCGATGTCCTCCGAGAGGTTCTCGATGACCAGCGCGGCCTTCTCATACGCGCGTATCTTGAAGGAGTTTTCCTCCTGTATTTCCAGCAGCTCGGCGATGTTCCTCAATAGTTCCGCGACTTCAAGGTTTTTCATGGGGCAAGTAGTCATGCGCCTTCTTCAGCAATTCCTTCGCATTCCTGAACGTCAGCCTTTCCGATGCCTTGTCATACGGCAGCCACTCGAAGCCGGTGTGCTCTGAGGACAATGCCACCTCCCTCCCTCGAGTCTCCATCAGGAAGAACACGACCTCCTTGGACATGGTCTTGCCGTCCCTCTTGTAGAAATAATGCATCGTTTCCCGGAAACCGCGCACCATGGCCGCTTCGGTTATCCCTGTCTCCTCCGCAAGCTCCCGGCGCGCGGTCTGCTCTTCCGTCTCCCCCTGTTCCACGTGGCCCTTGGGAAAATCCCAGTGCCCGGCCCCGTAATGGAGCAGGAGATAGTTCATTTCCGGAAAGCGGCCGAACACCACGGCTCCGCAGGACTTTTCCCTGGGCATGGAAGACATAAAAACGATGAAATTTAAAAATGCCGCGTTTCTGGGAGAAAAGTGACGGGGAAGATATAAAAAACGTACAAAGGCACCATAATTATGAAATTTATATAAAATATATAGTAAAAAATAGAAAAGTTTATAAATAAGTGACGCGCTAGAAATGTGCAGGTACGGATTAGTATCTATTCTGATATTACTACCGCAGCCTGCAAAGAGGTGGCCGCTAGGGATAGCGGACTTTGGGGGTGTACCGTCGAAGGAAAATTTTGAGAGAGGTATCCCGCTCTATCGCACATGGCAACGCAAAAACTGACACAGCAGCTCGTGAATGACATCGTATCGGAAGCCGTCGGCGAAGATAGCTTGGCGATCATCGAGTTTCTCAAGGACAAGAAGAACATCTCCGATTTCAAGATCGCGGAGAAGGTCGACCTCGACATCCATGAGGTGAGGAACATCCTCTACAGGCTCTACAACCAGAACCTCGTCACCTATTACCGCAAGAAGGACAGGCAGAAGGGATGGTACATCTCCTACTGGACCTTCAACAAGAAGCGCGTCAAGGACCTCATGTCCAACCTCAAGAGGCAGAAGCTGGAGAAGTTCCAGAGCCGCCTCAGGCAGGAGGAGGACAACCAGGGGAATTTCTACATCTGCCCGAACGCCTGCATCCGCGTGGGCTTCGAGCGCGCGACCGATCTCGAGTATAGGTGCCCGGAATGCGCCTCCCTCCTGAACCACCAGGACAATGCCAAGACCATCGAGTTCCTCAAGACCAAGATCAGGGAGATGTCCACGAACGGCATCAGGGCGTAGAGTTCTTAAATAAATATCCGTTCCCTCTCAATAATCAAAGACGAGGGCAGCGGAATGGCAAACGACACATTGGCCATCATCATGGCCGCAGGGTACGGGAGGAGAATGGGGACCATTGACGTTCCCAAGGTGATGCTTCCCAACAGGGAAGGCAGGCCATTTATCGCTGATGCGCTGACGTTCCTGCGTTACGACAAGGGGATTGACTTTGCCGTGCTGAGCAGGCGAGAGCCATCCTTCGGGCCGTTGCACGACTATCTGGGCAGTCATCCGCAAAGGGAAGGGTTTTCTGTTGTGTATCAGGAAAGAAAGCCGGAAGGTCTTCACGTGCTGGCTCTCATGAACGAGTATGCCCGGAGAGGTACATTTTATGGTCATGCAAGCCGATACCTGAATGTCATTGCGCTGCCGGGAGACCACAAGCTGACCGCAGACCAGTTGAATCTTGATGACTTGGCGGCAGCCCATAAAATCAACAATTCGGGCCTCACCATGGTGTTTTCAAGAGGATGGAACAGCCCAAAAGCGCATAAGGACCATCTTGATCTGGACAAGAAAGGCCGGATCAGGCGATATTGGAGGGAATCGCGCGATGCAAAAGAGCCAAAAATCGGCGAGAAGGTCACTGGCACCGGGGTCTGGATGCTGAGCACACAGCTGGTTGGAAGCAGGAAAAAGGCAGCGATATCTGCCCTGGGGTTTTGGGGGGTGCCCTTCCTCTCAGGATACAGCAATGCCTTCCCCTATTTCATCGAGCCGGGCTGGGATGGCGTGCGGGACACGCCGGACACGATAGGGAAATAAAATCGCCTTTCGTCATCCCAAAAAAATCAAGAAAAATAAAATAAGAAGTTCAGCGCCTCTTCTTCGCCCGTTCCGCCTTGGAGCCGCGCTTGATGTCCTGGCCGTGCGCGCGCTTGTAGGTCTGGATGTCCTTGAATCTGCCCTTGCTGTCCCTGACGGCATAGAGCTTCTTTCCTCTCGAAGACCTGTGTGTCGTTCGTCTTGCCATGTAGTCACCCCACGTTTTGTGCATTAGATGCAACTATTTCCTTTTAGGGCTATCCTTGCTTTTAAATGTTTTGGAAAATTTTTATGTTTTGGCTGGACGGTGCGGGACAGGCGAATGATATCCCGTGCAGTGTCATCCCTTCCGTATCTTCGCGACGAAGAATCCCTCGGTGTCGTTGTCCTGCGGCCAGATGCGGAGGCATTTTTTCACGTCGGCGGCATAGCGAGTCCCGTCAAATTCCTCGACGGGAAGGCTTCTCTTCAACGGCAGGTCAATGTCCTCAAGGCGGGCATTGCCGTGATGTTGGAGCAAATGGCCGATAACACCTTCGTCCTCCTCCGGCTCGAGCGAGCAGGTGGAATACACCATCGTTCCGCCCGGTTTCAGCGCCTCGAACGCGGCCCCGATCAGCTGCTTCTGCGTCCTCGCGAGGCGCGTGATCATGCCGGGGTTCCACATGATGAGCGTCTTGAGGCTCTTCCGGATGGTGCCGGTGCCCGAGCAGGGGGCGTCGACGAGGATCCTGTCGAATTGCTGCCCTGCGCGCTTGAATTGCTGGCCGTACATCCTGGTGATGATGGCGTTCGAGACGCCGCACCGCTGCAGGTTGATGCCCAGCGGCTTCATGCGGTCGGCGGTGTAGTCGTTCGCGATGAGCACCCCCTCGTTCCTCATGTACTGCGCGATCTGCGTCGTCTTGCTGCCCGGCGCCGCGGCCATGTCCAGCACAAGCCCGCCGGGCTGCGGATCCAGCACGACAGGCGGGATCATGGACGCCGCCTCCTGGGTGTAGAAATAGCCGAGCGCGTGCTCCGGCAGGTTGCCGATGTCCCTCCGCGCCCCCTCTATCCAGAACCCTTCCCTGCACCACGGCACCGGAGTCAATGCCCAGTTCTTCTCTAATCTTTTTTTGAGCTCATCTACCGATAGTTTCAGGGTATTGGCCCGTATCGACCTCCTCAAGAAGGACAGCGAGCACGCCTTGAATGCGGAGAAATCCGTCAATGAAGAGTACCGCTCGACGAACTTGGGCTTGAACTCCACGCCCTGCGCCCAGGGTATTTTCTCGTAAGGGATGTCCTCATCGCTTATGCCTTCTTCCGCTTCCATCCCCTTGTTCATAGCTGCTTCACCATGTACGGCCCTTCCCTCCGATAGCCGATTTTCCGGTAATACTCCCTCACCCCGACGCCGGAGATCACCACGAGCCTGTCCTTGCCGTGCCATGCGCATATCTCCTCTGCCCTTGCGAGCAGCATCCTGCCGATGCCCTTGTGCTGGATGCCCCCTTCCTCGCGCCCGCCGACGGGCACGGCCCTGCCGAAGACGTGGAGCTCGCGCAGGAGTGCGGACGCCGGCGTTATCTCCTCCCTGAGGGATCGGGAAGGGAAGCGCAGCCTGCAATAGCCTAACAGGATGTCCGATTCCTTGTCTTCATAGGCAATAAAAAATTCCTTTCCTCCTGACGCTCCATACTCCGTTATGGAGATGGCAGGATTCACCGGTTCGTGATGCCCTTGTTTCTGATGGCCGGGCTCCCGGCAGCGGATGCACCTGCAGGTGATGCCCTGCTTCTTCAGCTCCGCGTCGATGTACTGCCGGAGGTTGGTCTTATCCACCCCTCCCCCGGTCATGAACGTGGGGATGTCGCGCTGCACGCGCATGATCCTGCAGTACTCCGGCACGAACTGCTTGAACCACGCGATCCGCTCCGCGGCTTCTCCGGTGGTGAGGGGGACGAATGCCCCGCTCTTGAAATCTTGATGGAGTCTCGTCCCCTCCATTACCATGCACGGGTATATCTTGAGCATGTCCGGGCGGTAGTCTTCATTTTCAAAGATGGCTTTGAGCATGGCCCTGTCCATCTCTTCCGTCGTGTGGGGAAGGCCGGGCATGATGTGCGCGTTGATCTTGAACCCCAGGTCCTTCAGTATGCGGATGGAGTCGATGTTGTCCTGCACCGTGTTCCCGCGATGCGTCTTCTCGAGGACCTCGTCATAGATGGTCTGGATGCCCAGCTCCACCCGTGTGCAGCCGAGGCGGAGCATCCCGTTGCCCTGCGCCAGCCTGCCGTAGTCGCTCTTGGTCTCTATGGTCAGTCCGACGCACCTGATCTTCGCCGTCTCGTTTTCCTCCTGCACCGCTTCGAGGGTGACGGCCGCGCTGCCCGGGGCATGCGCCTTGGCGATGGCTTTTCTCATCGCCCTGACGTTCGCGTCTTGGGAGCTGTCAATCGCTGCTGCCGGCGCTCCATTGGCGGCGTGGCCATTGCGTGGTTGCTCGTTGCTTTGGCTACGGTTATCATCCTCATTGCCCGAAAAGCCGTTGAGAAGGCCGGGGGTGAAGAGCGTCGCGATGGCGGCGTCATGGGCATCCTTGTCCCTCAAATCCCGGTTCTTGAGGAGCAGGCATTTCTTGTGGACGCGCGCGGTCCGCTCTTCCGTGTCTTCCTGCAGCGGCAGCTCGAAAAAAGAGGAGAAGCGGCCGATGTCCAGCTCCCCTGCAGGGTAAAACACCCTTGAGAAGTCATTCATCGCCTTGAAGACGTATGTGACGAAGTATTCTTGGTAGCTCTTCGGGAAGAAGCAGAACGTCCCTCCCTGGAGGATGATCTCCGCCTTCTCGGGGGAGTGGTTCATGGCCAGGTAATGCTCCAGCCTGTTGAAGACGCCGATGTAGGGGTCGTAATGGTTCCTGGCCGATCTCCTGGTGGAGGGCTCTGCCCCGGTGTAGCTCTGCGGCACGTCCCCCCACGGGCTTCCAGGGCCGCCGGGGCAGTAGGTGCACGGCCCGACGTTCTTCATGGTGTGCGGGCACGGGTAGGGGTCGGTCATCAGCGCGATCGGGGAGACCCCTGAAATCGTGCGCATGGGCTTCATGACCAGAAGGTGGCGGAACTCTTTCTTCTCCTCCGGGGTGGCGCACACGATCAGGTCGGCATTGTTCGGGATGCCATGCACAGAGGGATGCCTATTCAGCACCTTCATCTTGATCCTGTTCAGGTCGCCAAGTGTTTTGGCATTCTCCTGCCTGGCCTCGGCGATGATCTCCCTGCACACCTGCTGGAATGCCGGCATGGCCGGAAGAAGGCACGGTACTGTTTTAAAGGTTGTTGTGGGGGTTGGGTGTTTGTTTAACTGCGTCAAACAAACCCCTCACGCCGTCCCCTTCACGTAGAACTCCACCATGAGGAAGAACGAGTAGAGCATGATGAGCGCGAGGCCTTCCTGCCAGTTGAGCTTGTTGCCGGACTTGACGAACGTGAGGAAGATGAAGCCCACGAGCAGCATGAAAATCCATGCCGTCAGGTAGAGGAACAGTGCCTCCTGGATGGGGTGGATCAGCGCGACGATGCCGAGGACGAGGGAAGAGTTCACCACGACGCTTCCGACGGAATCGCCGAGGGCCATCTCCGGGTGGCCCTGCCGCACAGAGCGGATGTTGAAGGACAGCTCCGGAAGCGAGGTGCCGAGGCCGAGGAGGACAACCCCCACGAGGATGAGCGGGAGGTTCAGCCCCAGCGCCAAAGACGACGCGTGCTTCACCACGAAATACGCGCTGCCGAGGACGAGCGCAAGGCACGCGATGAACAGGAAGACGGCAGAGACGATTTCCATTCTCCCGACGGTTTCCTCGACTCTCTTGTGGAGGGTGCGCTGCTGCCGGACGAGATTGTACATGTACACGATGAAGACCCCTATGAGGATCAGCCCGTCAATGCGCGAAAGCTCCCCGCCAAGGGCCATGAGCACAAGCGGCAGTGCGGCGATGGCGAACATGTAGTAGACGTCGTCCTGCGCTGCCCTGGTGCTGATGCGGATGCCGCGCGCAAGGAGCACGGGGATGCCGATCACGGTCGTCAGGTCGGCGATGTTCGACCCGATGAGGTTGCCGAGGGACAGTTGGGGGTTGCCTGCCATGGCAGACGTGATGCCGATGAACAGCTCCGGGATGGAGGTCGAGAGCCCGATGATGATGAACGAGATGACGAACTCGCTCATGCGGAGGTAGGCGGCGATGCGCGCGAGGTATTTCACCATGAACGAGGCGGAGACGACAAGCATGACGAGGGAGGCGAAGAAGAAGGCGATGTCGACAAGCAGCGTCATGCGCCCGCCCTCCGCCGCTCGATGAGCTTGCCTGCCTCGATGGCGATGCCCCCTACGCTCGAGAGCAGTGCGAGGGCCGCGAACTCCATGACGCCCAATGGCGCAATGTCGAGGAAGGAGCCGAAGGGAGGGATGAAGACGAACGCCGCGATTGTGATGAACGAGCCGATGACCGCCAAGGTGAGGAAGCCGTTCCTGAAGATGCCCACTTTCCACAGCGGATAGATGGTGGACCTGCAGGTGAACGCCCGGTACAGTTCGGAGAGGGAGATGAGCACGAATGTCGCGGTCTGCGCCTTGAGGATGCTCCCGTCGGCGAAATAGAAGTAGGAGAAGACGGACAGTGCGGAAACCGTGAGGATGAGGGGATAGAGGATGAGGAACATCCACATTCCCTCATAGATGGGCTCGCTCCTGTGCCGGGGCTTCCTGTCCATGGCATGCGGCTCGAACGGGTCCACGCTCAGGGCGAGCGCGGGCAGCCCGTCCGTGATGAGGTTGATGAGGAGTATCTGCGTCGCGGTCAGGGGCAGCGGCAGCCCCAGGAGGATGCCGAAGAAGATGACGAGCACCTCCCCGATGTTGCAGGAGACCAGGTAGCTGAAATATTTCCGGATGTTGCCGTACGTGCCCCTCCCCTCCTCGACGGCGTTGACGATGGACGCGAAGTTGTCGTCCGTCAGCACGATGGAGGCCGCTTCCTTGGAGACGTCCGTGCCGGTGATGCCCATCGCCACCCCGATGTCCGCCTTCTTGAGCGCGGGGGCGTCATTGGCTCCGTCGCCGGTCATCGCGACCACGTGGCCGCGCTTTTTGAGGGCGTCCACGATCTTCAGCTTGTGCTCGGGGTTGACGCGCGCGAAGATGCCGATGTCTTCCACGACGTCCTCGAGGCGCTCCGCCCTGTCCAGCTCCGCGCCGGTCATGGATGTGCCGGCGATTCCTATGTCCCTCGCGACGGCCTTTGCCGTCATCTCCTGGTCGCCGGTGATCATCACCACCTTGATGCCCGCCTTGGCGCATTTGGCGACGGCGACGCGCGCCTCGTCCCGCGGCGGGTCGATCATGCCCTGCATGCCGACAAAGACAAGCTTCTGCTCTATCCTGTCCGGGGGCGTGTTCCTCATCACGACCCGGTACGCGAAGCCCAGCACCCGCAGCGCGTCGTCCGCCAGCGCATGGTTCGCGCGCAGGATGGCCTGCCGGTCTTCATCCTCCATCTTCCTGACGTCGCCGTTGTCCAGGATGGAGGAGCAGAGCCCGAGGACGATCTCCGGGGCCCCCTTGACGAAGGCGAGCGTCTCCCCGTGCCGGTCATGGAGCGTGGTCATGAGCTTGCGCTCTGAGGTGAATTCTATCTCGTCCACGCGCGGCAGGCGGGCATTGATGCCCTTCAGGGAGAATCCCGCCTTGGCCGCAGCCACGAGAAGCGCTCCCTCGGTCGGGTCCCCCGCGATGCCGTTGCCGTTCATCTCGGCGTCGTTGTTCACCGCGCCGATGGTGAGGAGCATCTCGATGTCTTGGAGGGGGACCGGCCTGCCCCTGAAGAGGAATTGCCCGCGGGGAGAGTAGCCGGAACCCGTGACATCCATGGTTTTTTCGTTGGCGTAGATTTTCCTGACCGTCATCTCGTTCCTGGTGAGCGTGCCGGTCTTGTCCGTGCAGATGACAGTGGTGGAGCCGAGCGTCTCCACGGAAGGGAGGTGCCTGACCAGGGCATTCCTCTTGAGCATGCGCTGCGTGCCCAGGGCAAGGGAGATGGTGACGACCGCAGGAAGCCCTTCGGGAATCGCGGCGACCGCGAGGGAGACCGAGGCGATGAGCATCTCGAGGAAGGGGGCTTGGTGCATGATCATGCCGACGGAGAAGACGATGAGGGTGATGGCGATGACCGCTCCCCCCATCCACCTGCCGAGCTGGTCCATCTTGAGCTGGAGGGGCGTGGGCTCCGGCTTCGTCTGCTGGAGCAGGGCCGCGATCTTCCCTATCTCCGTCTGCATTCCCGTCGCGAAAACGACCGCCGTCCCTTTCCCGCTCGCCACGGCAGTGCCGGAATAGGCGCAGCAGGAGCGCTCGGCGAGGGGTGCGTCCCCGGCCACGGGCCGCATGGCCTTGGACACGGCCTGGGATTCGCCGGTGAGGGCTGCCTCCTGGACGCGCAGGTTCGCGACGGTGATGAGGCGGGCGTCCGCGGGGACCTTGTCCCCTGGCTCGATGAGGATGATGTCCCC
Organism: Candidatus Woesearchaeota archaeon; assembly: GCA_013330825.1. Taxonomy (GTDB): domain Archaea; phylum Nanobdellota; class Nanobdellia; order Woesearchaeales; family GW2011-AR4; genus GW2011-AR11; species GW2011-AR11 sp12027u. The sequence goes on from DUHN01000023.1 coordinate 15,020, forward strand.
CGGAACCAGCTCCTTCGCGTCTATCCTCATGCGCTGCCCGTCGCGGATGGCCGTGGCATGGGGCGGGGACATCCTCTTCAGCGCCTCAATGGCGCGCTCTGCCTTGTATTCCTGGATGAAGCCGAGGACGCCGATGAGGACGAGAATGACCCCGATGACGACGGCATCGATGTATTCCCTCAGGAATGCAGAAATGAGGGTGGCGGCAATGAGTATCCATATCACGATGCTGTTGAACTGCTTGAGGAAGAGCGCGAGAGGGGAGACTGCTTCCGCTTCCTTGATTTCATTTGGCCCGTACCGGGAAAGGCGCAGCTCCGCGTCGCCGGAAGAGAGGCCTTTCGCCGTGCCGCCGAGCGCAGCCAGGGTGTCATCGGCGGTCCGCGCATGGAAAGAAGCAGCCATCGCTATTCGTTGTCCCGTATCTCCTGCTCCGGGATGCCGCCCTTCTGCTCGGGCCTCTTCGGGGCCTTGAGGCGCTTGAGGTGGTCGATGAAGTACTGCAGGCAGTCCAGGCCGCAGAAGCTCGCCTTCTTCTTGAAGTCATCCGGGCCGAAGACAATCGTGTAGTTGCTCGTGCTGTAGAACCTCAGCTCGGAGAGGCAGACCGCGCAGGTCTTGTCGAACTCGCGCATTTTCTTCTTTATTTTTTCCTCCACCGATCTCTTGGTGGCGAGTCCCTGTTGGTCAAGGTCCTTCTTCAGGCCCTGCAGCTCCTCGTAGCTCAGCGCATCCAGCAGATGCTCAAAATGCATGCCCATGCTCTCCCTCCTGCTCCTCGAACTTGATGAACCATTTGTTGTTCTGCTCATCGTATGAGAATATGACGTGGTACTTCTTCTTCTCGTCCAGCGCGAAGAGCAGCGGCCGCGGGACAGTGGTCTCCCAGCTTGACCCCCTCTTGTAGAGTTTGCGCTTGAAGGATACCATGTGGGTGAAGGGTTTGATAAATTTACTTATTTTAAGCTATATTTTTATCCTTATTTAAGTTTATCGGTTTTTTGTGGGGTGTTTTTGTTCATGGATTATTTTATACTTATTTTTAATAATATTTTATAGCTTATTTAAATATTCTTTTATTTACTTATAATTTATTAAAGAAAAATTATGAAGAAACAAGAAGGAAATCTACCAGGGTCCTTTTTTCATCCCTATTGATGAGCCTCCCTGCATCCCCATGAAGGAGGCCGACATAGGAAAGGGTGGACCTCATCCCAGTGTTGACATCTCCCAATGCAGCCAGTGCCTTGCCAAGGTTATCTTTGATAAGAGGATAGTCTCCACTATTGAATTTCATCCCAAACGCATGGGTCGGGCCAAATTTTTCTTCGAGCGGGGTGGGAGAGCTGTAGTTCGTAAAATCTCCAAAATGCGCCCAATAGTCTGGCGAGACGAAACAAGAAAATCCTCTTGCCATGTGGGGGAAAATTTCTCTTCGAAATCGTTGGATGGCGGGCAAAGCCAATCCTTCGGGCATTGGTGGCTCCAAAACTCCAGAAGGCTCAAGAGTGCGATAAAGCGCAGGATTTTTCATTTCAAATAAAATACGCAGATCCCCCATGCCACTGGGAGAAAAGGATAGTTTAAAATAATTTCCGCTAAAATCGCCTTTATGCGCTTCGCCCTCATCGCCTCGCGGCAGGACCCGGCAGGCATGGCTATCCATCAGGGGTTGCTGCGGGCGTTCCCCTTTGTCTCGACAGACAGCGTGTTCCAGGGGAGCCCTGTCTGCAGGTATGAAGGCGGCGGCATTGCCGTCTCCCTCTATCTGCTCCAGGACCCATTGACCGAATCGGACAATCTTGAGCGATCCATAGAAGCGGATGCGTTCGTCTTCCTCTCCAAGCACCGTTCCGCCGCGAACACCCGGTCCTTCGCCGTGCATTCCATCGGCAACTGGGCGGAGGAGAAGGGAGGCGGCAAGGCGGGGATGCTGTGCCCGGCCACGGCGCTGCTCCAGCACGCCATCTTCCTGCAGCTCCTCCAAAGGCAAAGGGAAGGCTATGAGGTCACGATGGAGGCCACGCACCACGGCCCGTATATGGAGAAGCCGTCCGTCTTCGTGGAGGTGGGCAGCACGGAAGAGGAATGGGGGGATGCGGGGAATGGCAGGGTCATTGCAGAGTCGGTGATGGGAGGCATTGATGGGTATGTTCACCATACTGGCGCCAATGAAAAAAGGCCGATGGGAAAAGGTTCCAATGAAAAAGATCCAATGCTCGATGGCAATGCCAAAAACCCAGCGAAAAGCGATGATGACAATAATGGGAGGGGAGGGCGCGGGGAAAACGGCGGTGGGCGAAAGGAGGCTCCGAAAGTGGCCATCGGCATCGGCGGGCCGCACTACTGCAACAACTTCAACAAGGTGGCTCAGCGCAGGAACATCGCCTTCTCCCACATCTGCCCGAAGCACAGGCTCAAAAATTTGAATGAGGAATTATTGAGGCAGGCTATTGAAAAAACTCAGGAGAAGATACATATGATAGTTCTCGATTGGAAAGGATTGGGAAAGGAGAAGCAGAGGATTGTAGAACTGGTGAAGGGTTTTGATATTTTTATTAAAAGGGCGGATCAATTGCTCAAGGAATAGCAAAAACTTTCCTTAAGAATATTAGATTCGCCAAGACCCCCTGATTTTATTTTGAGTTTCAGCAGGCAAGAACCCTAAAGTGTTGGTTAGTTGGTAAGGAACATTTCCCCAAGAGTCGAGATAATCAATAAGTTTTGAGAGTGTTGGATATTTTTGGCTGTCCTTCACAACTGTTATGCCGTCAGGAGTCAAAAGCGCATAGGGCCCAAATTCATTTTGAATGTTCCATTTTGCCGCATCAAAGACTATGGAGGTTTTGTTGCCCGTATAGGTTTCTCTGCCCTCGTGCCAGTTTCCATCCTCTCCAATAAACATCGGAATATCTGTTCTTATGCGGCTTTCACCAGCCGGGCATACTTGGGCTCTAAGCATCGCTTTTTCATAAAAAAAGACTACCCTGCCGATGTCAAGCCCAGAAGCCTCCAGATTCCATACATTCTCTTTTTCCCTGCCCAAAAATAAGGTGCCGGTGTTGGGATCCGTATAGCCGTCTTTTAACAGATGGGCTCCAAGAAGGGACGCGAGTGATGGACTTGAAGCTGCAAGCTTTATTCTCACGGCTGAAGGGGCCCCTAAAATTTCCCCCATGCCNNAAGAGACATGTTCTTTATAAATTTTTCACTTTTACCATTAAAGAGAAGTTACAAGATTTTTCTAAATGAAAACAAAATGTAAGAAAAGTTTGCAAGCCTATTTCTTCGCCGGGGCCGCTGGCTTGGCTCCCGCTGCCGGCGCCGCTCCCGCTGCCGGCGCTGCCCCGCCGGCTGCCGGCGCCGCTCCCGGCGCTGCGGCTGCCGCCTCCGCGGGCATGAGCTCCTTGATGATCTCGTCCGGGATCTTCGCGGCCTCGAGCGCCTTCTTGATCTCCTTGGGCTCCTTGCCCGCCATGATGTCCATGATGGTCTTGGCCTGCTTGAGGAACTCCTCGCGCTTCCTAGCAAGCTCTTCCGCGAGCCTCTTCCGCTCCTCTTCGAGGTGGGCAAGCTCTTCCGCGGTGAGCTCGGTCTTCTCGAGGCGGATCTCCTCGTCGAATTTCCCGGCCTCGATGTCCCGCATGGTCTCGCGCGCGGGCTTGCCCTCCACGAGGACGCCCATGCTGTCGCACGTGCCCACGATCTCCTTGACCTTGTGCTTGAGGGTCTTGCCGAGCGTATTGTCCGCCTTCATCTTGGCAATCTTGATGATCTGCTCGATGAGGATGTCCGCGACCTTCTCGGTGCTCGGCTTGCCCGAGCCCTTCTCCAGGTGGGTCTCTTTCTTGATGAGGGCAGAAGCGGGGGGCGTGCCGACGGAGATGTCGAATTTCTTGGTGTCCCGGTCGACGCTGACCGTGACGGGGACCTGCATGCCCTTGAACTCCGCGGTCCTCTTGTTGATGTCCGCGACGACCTGGCCGATGTTGACCCCCAGGGGGCCGAGGGCCGGTCCGAGCGGAGGCGCCGCTGTCGCCTTGCCTCCTTCCACCAACACCTGTATGTTTTCTCTTGCCATGTGCAGATATAGGGTAACAGGAACAATGGGTGGTTTAAAAGCGTTATGGAGAATCAGACAAATCGCTGTCGTCTTCGTCGTCCGTGTCTCTCCTGATGACCTTGATGGCGTCCATCTTGAGCGTCATGGGGATGGGGACGGCCGCCTCCAGCAGCTCGACCACCACTTCCTCCTTGGTCTTGTCCACCCTCGTGATCTTGGCCTTCTCGCGCTTGAACGGCCCGGAGATGATCTCCACGATGTCGCCCTTCTGGATGTTGACGTCGTGCTTGACCTGCTCGAGCATATGCTCGATTTCCCGGTACTCCACCTGCTTGGGCAGGATGCCGCGGGAATAGGGGATGTTGAAGGCTGCCTGCTCCGCGTCCGCCCGTGTCGCTGCCTCCACGAAGATGTAGCCGCGCATGCCGTGCGGCCTGACGACGGAGTAGATCTCGATGCCTTTCTTCTTGGCGTTCGACACCACGAAATCCATCACCTGGTCTTCCCTGTTGGCCGTTGTCCTCAGGGCGAAGATGGTGAATGCCTCGCCTGCTGGCTGTGCTTCCATGCCGGGAAGGAATTTTCCGCCATTTAAAAAGGATTGCTTTTGGGAGAAGGAGGCCAGGGCGTAGAACTTACCTGCGTCTCGAAGATGATGGTTTTAACTTGAGCATTTCTCCATGCTTGAAATCATCATAAAGATATCTTCCATTTACGCGCTGGAAAAGGAGGGAAAGTTGGGCTTTCTGTATCCATCGGTATGTATGGTGTTCCAGGGAATTGCCGCTTTTGGTGACATCTGGGGTGACGATGAAAGCCGTCAAATTATTGGGAAAGAAATGCATATGGCCATTGATGGCATTCGTGTTAAAGACATAGGCAGATGGTACGCCATCGGTAATAACCGAAGGATCCTTCATCAATTCTCCCGTCTTTAATACCCGTACTTCCAGCCCTCCTCTCGGGATTTTTCCGAACTGGTTAAAGGAATAGTTTTCCGGATTCATTTTCGGGTCGGTGTCAAATGCCGGGCCGAAGCGCTCCTGATACATGATGAATGGCGATGTCGGCAGTGCTGGAAACTGGTATTTGCCGCTTTCGACGTCTTGAGAAGGGTGGCGAGGGCCAAATTCGACTTGCGAGGCATGGGTAGCGGGCACAAAGCCCGCTTCCCTGATCCTTCTCTTCATGGCTACGAGATCCTTAATGTGGTCTGGATCTATTGAAAGTCTATTGGATGCATATGAGGCGGTGATGATGGTGCCACCTTTATCCGCCAGCACTTGATCCAGGAAGCAAAGCCTGTCATCCGTGAAGCTTTTCGTGACCAGATTGATGAGGTAATGGCCTTTCATGTTGGGATGCTCAATCATGGAGCCGCGCAGGATCTCCCGGTTCTGGGGCTGGATGAGGATGCTTGCCGCTCCATTGTACTCTTTCAGTCCTTCCCACTCCGCATATTGCCTTACGCCGGGGCTACGGGATTGCCAGATAAGGCTCAGCAATGGGTCCACAAAATCTTTTTCCAGAAGGAATTTTTTTGATTCCATGGTGGTTTTGTCCTGGATCCCCTCTGCTTCTTTCCGGGTATTGATATAATTGTGCGACCAATTAGCTGCATCGCTGAAATCTATCCATCCATTGAGATTAAGGGGGGAGACATTCTGATAAGTGCGGATGACGTCCACCAGGCCCTTCTCATCGCCAGGAGCGGAGCCGCGCACAATCTGCCGCTGGGTAAAGGAAAAGGAGGGGCGCTTTCCTTGCTCGATATCTTTCACTTCAAGAACAGTAAAAGGAAAAAGGATGTCGCTGTTGCCGGCCCGGTATTGTGCGATGAGGCTCGCAGCCTTTCCGCCGTAGGCGGCAACCAAGGGTGAATGATCAGTCATGGTGATAAATGTGGGGAAGGGCCCATTTATAAATATTTGCATCATTAACCACTAAAAAATAGTAACAAATAAGGGGAAAGAACGGGGGGTTATTGGAAGAAATACGTCTTGATCATCTGCATCGCGAAGCCGACCAGGCCGATCAGGGCAATGCCCAGGGCAGAGACCTTCACGATGGTGACGAACTCGACGCGGTCGGGCTTTCTCGTCACGCGCAGCACGCGGCTGCACTCCTGCAGGAACGCCTTGAACCGCGCCATGCGCCCCTGCTGCTCAGATGTCTCTTCCATGGTGTAACATCCTCAGCTCAGGAACTCGATGCCGAGCTGGTGCTCCATCTGCTTCCGCGAGTCGTCCGTCTTGTTCGTCCGGCCGAGGATCTGCGCTGACTTGACTCCCGTGACGATCAACATCGTGCGGATAGTGCGGTCCATGTCCTTGTAGATCTGCGCGCCCCAGATGATGCGGGCGTCCTCATCCAGCTTCGCCGAGATCGCTTCCACGATCTTGCGCGCCTCGTCGAGGGTCATGTCCTCCCCGCCGATGACGTTCACCAGGGCCCCGTTGGCCCCTGAGATGTCGACGTCAAGCAAAGGGTTGTGGATGGCCTTCTCGACGGCCTCCTGCGCCCGGTTGTCTGTGTCCGACTCGCCGACGCCGATCAATGCGACCCCTCCCCCCTTCATCACCGCCTTGATGTCCGCGAAATCGAGGTTGACGAGCCCGGTCTTGGTCACGAGCTCAGAGACGCCTTTGACGGCATTCGTGAGTATCTCATCGGCTACCTTGAACGCGGTATGCAGGGGAAGGTCGGGAGCGAGCTCCAGCAGCTTGTCATTGGGTATCACGATGAGAGTGTCGGTGTTGGCTTCCATCTTCTCCAGGCCGACGACGGCATTCTGGTAGCGCCTGCTGCCCTCCATCTGGAAGGGCATGGTGACGATGCCGACGGTCAACGCTCCCATCTTCTTCGCGACTTCCGCCACGACCGGGGCGCTGCCCGTGCCTGTTCCCCCTCCGAGGCCGCAGGTGATGAACACCATGTCCGCGCCGGACAGGGCTTTCTTGAGCTCCGCCTCGCTTTCCCTCGCCGCTTCCTCGCCGAGCCGCGGCTCGGAGCCAGCGCCCATGCCCTTGGTCAGTTCCTTGCCGATGAGGACTTTCTTGTTGGCAGTGGTATAGAGAAGGTCCTGCGCGTCCGTGTTCACGGCGATCATCTCGGCTCCCGCGATGCCGACTTCCGCCATGCGGTTGATGGTGTTGTTGCCTCCCCCGCCGCAGCCCACGACCTTGATGGTAGCATGCTGGCGCGCGATGAACGCCTCAAGCTCGGCGTCCACTTCCGCGGTCTCCCTGCTGAGGGGGGAGTCCCTGCGGACGAGCTTGGGATTGTACTCGCTTGACTTCTGCTTCGCCTGGTTGATGATGCTGTCCATGCTATTGTCCCTTGAGAATGGAAAATCTGAGGAGTGGGTTCTATTTAAACTTATTTGTTGAGCAAGAACCTAGTGCTGGTGCCCTTCATGGCCGTGCCCCTCGTGCCCGGCGTTGCTCTGCCCCTTGCCGTGTTCGGGGGAATGCGCATCCCTCTCTCCTTCCTTCTCCTGCCCGCCTTTTTCCTCGACGAATTTTATCTCCCTGAGGGAAGGGATGATTCCTTTGATCCTTTCGATGAATTCCTTCTCGATCGCATCGTCTATCTTGCGGAGCATCCTGATGGTGACCACCCCTCCGTCCACGGAAACGTCGATGTTGTCCAGGCCGAGGTGCTTGAGGTACGCATCCACTTTCCTCTTCTCGTCATCCACGATGGAAAGGGCTGTGAACGTGTAGGAGAGCTCCCTGCCCGCGAGCGGATGGTTGAAGTCCACCATCACCCTGCCGCCGCTCACGGTCTTGATCATGCCGATGGCGCCGTCGATGTTCACCTGCAGCCCCGGGAACGGCTGCACCTCGGACTGGCGGAACTTGCCCGCGGGGATCATCTGGAGAAGCTTGGCGTCCTTCCTGCCGAAGCCCTGCTCGGGGAGGATGTCCGCCGTGTACTCCTTGCCGATCTCCTTGCCGATGAGGAAATCATCCAGCCCCTTGATGAGGAACTGTTCGCCAACGCACACCACGAGCGGCGCATAGGAAGCCCCTTCCCGGTACAGGTCGTGCTCCTTCGCGACGTCTTCCTTGGTGGTGTCAAACACCTCATTCTCGCCCTTGAGGGCTCCAATGTACTCGATCTCCACAAAATCATGCTTCTTGATGGCCATCAGCGCGGGAGCCAGAGGGAAATTTATAAAGATTATGATTAGTCGGAAAACCGCAAGGAGAAGATGATCAGAACCGTCTCGGATAAGGCACTTGCTGTGCTTGCTGTCCGTTCCCGGGATCCAATGGGTGCGGCATCCTCCTGATGCGCTCCTGCAGGGCCTCGAGCCGGTCTTCCCTGCGCCGCTTGTCCTCGATGAGCTCGAGCATCCTGCTCTTGATGTGGGCGAACGTCCGCTTCATGTCTTCCACCTGGCGGCGGTATTGCGTCTTGATGAATTCATTCCTGTTCCGCTCCTCGGCGACCTGCGCCTCGAGCTCTGCCATCTGGTGCTCCAGCTCGCGCATGTCATCCGTGCTCTGCTGCCGGTAGCCCGCGAATTGCCTCTCCGCTTCTGCGAGGCGCAGGATGCGCTTCCTGAGGGTGTCAATCTGCTTGCCCTTCCGCTTCCCCGCGTCCTTGCTCAGGGTAGCGAGCGACTCCCCGAGTTCTTTCTGCGCCTTCTCGCGCTCGGCGTAGCGCTTGCCGATGAGGGCCATGGAGCGCACGAACGGCATCGCCGCGCGCGTGTCGACCTCTATGGGGTGCTGGACAGGATGATGGTGCTGCCGGTGCTCATGGACGACGGGGGTGGGAGCCTGCGCAGGATCCTGTGCGTCGGGTCCCTCCGCATCAGGGGTGGGAGAATCCATGTTATTTCTTGAACATCCCGAGGATGCCTTTCTTCTTCTTCGCGCCGCCGTCGCCGAGATAATCGTCAAGGCCCGCGAGGTCCTCGGCGGGAGGCGGTGACTGCAGCTGCGTCCCCTGCTGGTCCATTCCGGAGAAAGGAGGGGGGCTCGGGTACGGGGAGCCGAATGAGCCGCCGAAATCAGGCTGTGCCTGCTGCGGTGCGAAAGGGGAAGGCGGGGGGCTCTGCAGGGAGAAGGGCGGCGCCTGCTGCTGGCGCTGCATGTCCTGCTGCAGGCTGAAGGGCCGCGGCGTGAACGGCTCCGCCGGCTGCGGCATCTGGGGCTGCGGCTGGAACGGGGGCATCGGCGGCTGGTAGGGGGAATAGGGCTGCCGTTGCTGCGGCTCCTCGGGCTCGTCGTCGTCGGAAGCGTCTGCCTTCTCGCCGGTGACCTTCTCCGAGAGGGAGAGCACGGCTTCGGCGAGCAGCCTCTGCTGGCTCGAGATCCTGTCCAGCTTCTTGTGGATGTCCGTGTCGTCCTTCTCCTGCACCCTGAGCTCGTGGGAGGTGACCTTGAACAGCTCGATGAGGTCGTTGACCGTGTTCCTCAGCTCCTCCATGGTCTCCATGAGCTTCCGGGAGGACGGCCCGCCCTTCATCTCGTCTACCTGCTTCTTGAGGTCGTGAAGTTCCCGATGCGGAAGAAGATCGTAGTCATCATTCTTTTCAGCCATACAGCACCCCTTTTTGGATGCCCTATGCGGTAAAGTGTTTATAAATTTTGCTGATGGAAAAATGG
>DUHN01000023.1:24736-28789 GCA_013330825.1 Candidatus Woesearchaeota archaeon
GGAAAAATGAGGGTGGGATGATTTTGTCGCGGAAATGGAGGCAAAACCCTTATAAAACGCGCCCTTCTCCTGAAAGGATGTCAAAGGGGAGGCTCCCGCTCAAGTGGCGGCTCTACAACGGGGCGTACAGGGCGCGGCTGTTCCTCAAAAATAGATTCTCATCAGCGCGGAAAGGTGAAACAGGCATGGCAGGACTCGATTTCAAGGGGAAGAAGGCGATTGTCTTCGGCATCGCGACGGACAAGAGCATCGGCTACGCCATCGCGAAGAAGCTCAACGACCTCGGGTGCAAGCTCGCCATCGGCTACCAGGACCGCGCGGCCGACTGGGTGAAGCCGCTCCTAGCGCAGTTCGACGACCCTCTCGTCGGGCTGAGCGACGCGTGCTCGGACGAGACCATGGACAGCTTCTACAAGATGGTGCAGGAGCAGTGGGGCGAGGTGGACTACCTCATCCACAGCATCGCCTTCGCCAAGCGGCAGCACCTCCAGGGCAGGTTCATCGACGTCGACCGCAGGGGGTGGCAGGTCTCGCAGGAAGTGTCCGCCTTCTCGCTGCCGGATTTCCTCAGGAGGACGGCTCCCCTCATGAAGAGCGGAGGGAGCTGCGTGACATTGACGTTCATGGGCTCCGAGAGGGTCTTCCCGAACTACAACGTCATGGGCGTGTGCAAGGCCGCGCTCGAGGCCTCAGTGCGCTACGCTGCCAATGACCTCGGCCAGCAGAACATCCGAGTAAATGCCATTTCCGCCGGGCCCATCCCGACGCTTGCCGCGTCCGCCATCCAGGGCTTCGACGACATGCTCATGGAGTTCGTCAAGAAAGCTCCCCTCAAGCGCCTCATCACGCAGGAGGAGGTCGCGAACACCGCGCTGTTCCTGCTGTCCGACATGTCCTCCGGCATCACCGGCGAGGTCATCCACGTGGACGGCGGGTATAACATCATGGGGATTTAGGTTAGCAGCCTGATTTTCCCGATTATTTCCTTTTCGTTGGTTTTTCTCGGTTTGTGCTCTTATTTCTATTCAAGTTCTGGCATTCCTATCGGGAAACATACCTGCCATGCGCATATGCGCCCAAGAACATTGCTGCCCCGGAGATGAGAAGCATCCAGTTTCCAGCGCCGATGCCCGCGAACACCGGCCCGGGGCACACGCCTGCAAGCCCCCAGCCGACGCCGAACAGGGCTGATCCCACAATGGTGTTTTTGCTGAAAGTGTTGGGGTGCTTGTGGAACTCCTTTCCGAGCAGTGGCTTGTTCATCAGCTTGGGGATGAGGAGATAAGCGCAGAGGGTGACGAGCACGGCCCCTCCCAGCACGAGCAGCAGCCCGGAATCCTCGAATTGCAAAAAGTCCAGCACGACTTCCGGCTGGATCATGGTGCTCCACGCAAGGCCAAAGCCGAAGAGCGCCCCGCCGATGAGCACAGCAAGGAGCTGCGCCGTCCTCATGGCAGCACCCCGGCAAGCTGGACAGCGTGGGCAGTGATGATGGCGGTGGTGAGGAACGTGATGACCGCGGCAAGGGAGGGGAGCTGCAGGGAAGACAAGCCGCAGATGCCGTGCCCGGACGTGCAGCCTCCTGCCATCCGCGCCCCGAATCCGGCGAGCGCCCCTCCGGCAAGAAGGCGCCACCACTGCACGCCTGTCGATGCCGCCTGCCCGTTGCCAAGGGTGAGCAGGAAGGCGAATCCGCCCAGCGCAAGGCCGAGCGCGAAGGCCAGCCGCCATTGCCTCGACTCCAAAAATGATTTCTGCCGGAAGAACGGCAGCGTCGAGAAATACGACCACGCGGAGCTGAAGAAGGTGCTCGTGCCGGAGACCAGCCCCGTCATGAGGAAAATGAATGATACGCCGGCGCCGATGAGCAGGCCTCCTGCAAGGTAGTGCAGCATTCCGTTCGGGAAGAATTGCTCAAACATGTTGCCCTTTAGCTATCATGTTGTGGGGGTGATGACTCAAATTTTCGTAAAAATCAATAGCACAGCACATACCTCGCCATGTACTTCAGCTGCGAGAATGCCGATTTCAGGTTCTCCGTTATCTTCGCGGCAGCGATGTGGGCCTCTCCGCGCTGCTTCGGGCTCTGCTTCGAGGCGATGATGCGCGCATTGAGGGTGTTCAGGAACGCGTTGCACTGGTCGAGATACGCGTGCATGCTGATCTGCACCTCGAGGGCGATGTTCTTGTCCTGGGTGTAGTATGCCCTCATGACGTCCTCGAAGTGCTGCTTGAAGGACGCGGAGATCTGCTGCAGCTCCGTGACGGTCTCCCGGTCAAGGGCGGTCGTGGTGGAGAGCCGCGCGATGCGCTTGAAGCAGTCCGCGGTCTTCTCGAGCCGGATGAGGACGAGCCTGTCGGAATGCAGCTGCCACGGCGTCTTGTTCATCGCCCGGGCTATCTTGGGGTGGGTCATGGCGCACTTGATGAGCCGCGAGCCCAGGAAGTAGAGCCTGTTGACGTCCGCATCCCTGTCCGTGATGACATCGGAAGGGTACTGCCCGGAGGCGCACAGCGCGGCGTCATCGATGATGGCCCGGATGAGGACATCTATCCTCCTGATCATGTTCTCCATCGATATCTCAAGGGGATTGAGGATGTTCTTCGCCACGATCCGGGTGGCGTTGTGCTCCATGATCTCCATGCCGGAGAGGTTGCGCAGGATGTTCCTGATGGGCTGCGCGCTCTTCTCGATGTCCCTGGCGTGGATGATGATGGTGTCGAAGCAGTTGAGGTACGCGGCCACGATCTCCGCCTGGATGCGCGCAAGGTCCTTGCCCGTCACATCGATGGTGATCTCAGGATGCTCCTCCTGGAGCGAGGTGGAGCGCGCCTCGAGCACAAGCTCATGGCCCTTGTCATCGATGGCGATCAGGTCTCCCTTCTTGAGCTGGTTGCTCTTGACCCAGCTGCGGGGCATGGTGATGATGAAGGAGCCATTGCCGAATTCTATGAGCTTGCGGTAATCCACGATTCCACCCTCATATCGTCTTAAAAAAGCGTTATATAAGGATTGTGGAATCATAACCTATACATTTGAAAGTATATACTTGCTATACTTTTATAAAAAATTATATAGTTATATATAATATATAGGTTAAGTATAAATATCAATCCCTCCAAGAGTGCGTATAGGGTGGAACAGATGGAGCTGGAAATCTTCGACAGGGGAATTGAAAAAGGGAAGAGGCTGGCGCGGCGCATCCGCCACATTTCGAGGTATTATCGCCCGGAAGTCCAGAGCGATGAGGACACCGACATTTATCTGCTGAAGCGCGACAAGCGCATCTGGCAGAGCATCGAGCAATAGGATTCAGAGGCGTGTTCTAGGCAGGCGGAAGCGGAGAGAAGTATCCCTGTCCGTTGGATTGGAGGAGAACAGAAAGCAGAATAGGCACAGCACAGAGGTGCATGAATGGAAGCGCACATCAGAAAAGAGCGGAAAGCGACTACCCTGGAGCAGTTCTTCAAGCGGGTTGCTATCATCGATCTCCTTGACCGCTCATCCTGGATGAGAGAGAAATAGGGGCTCGGGTGCCTGGTACAGAGACAGCAGCGAACCACGTCCGCAGAGCAGTCCTTTTCGGTCAGATACCGTGGAGACCCTCAAGATAAGGGAGAACGCGGAGGGCGGCTGCGCCATTATCGTGAGCGAATCGGCAACTGCGGCATACGATGCGGAAGGTGATGCTCCTTACGGGAGGGAACCGCATATCTCATTGCGACAACGGGAAGCGAGCCCGGCGCCGCCCCGAGCATGGCAAGGCGTTCCTGTGTCTTATGTTAACGGCCTCGGCACGTTCAGGCTGGTGGGCCGGGCGGCAAAAAACACAAAAAGAAGGGGGTGATTGGGATGAGATGCGTGTGCTGTGGCATGGATATCAGGAAAAGCGCGCTGAGCGACCCATACCTGTGCCGGGACTGCGAGAAGCTCACCCAAGGCAGCGTGTGGGCGCGGTATCGGTATCTGGACCGCAGGGCAGGTCTTATGTAGGCAGGCTCTCCTGAAGGGGAGTTGCACTCCGCCCATGCGGCTCTGTCCCGAAAGTCTGA
>DUHN01000018.1:0-211 GCA_013330825.1 Candidatus Woesearchaeota archaeon
ACGATGGCCAGGCAGGGCTTCACCTTCAGGGAGGAAACCCTCTCCCTCACCTGCTCGATAATGGTTTTTGCAACTGCCTTGCCGTCAATGAGTATGGCCATGGAGGTTCTCTTGGGATGGTGATTGTTTGTGCTCCATCTTCATATATTTTCCCTTTTTTCGGGGTCCGGGCCTGTGTTGGTAATGTTGGACAATATCTCGATTAGCTTTT
>DUHN01000018.1:289-3182 GCA_013330825.1 Candidatus Woesearchaeota archaeon
CCCACCTTGGGACGAATTGAGCGCATTGTTCCAGAAAAGCGCATCGGTTCTCTCCATTCTTTTTTTGATGAGTAGCAAATGCAGATGATAATTGAGGTAGCTCAGCAAGTAAGAGTTTCTCAGGATAACATTTTCCTTCTGCCTGAGCAAGGGGTCATCCCTACTAAGGAAAAGAGTGGNNGGTGAATATTTCAGCCCCTCACGTGCAAACAGGATCAGTTCCTGGTCTAGGCCGTATCCAGGAACCCCGAAATTGATAATCTCCAGATGAGTATTGTCTGATTCAGGGATGTCAGTAAATCGTTTCCCATAGTCAACGCCTTCCCCAAAAGTGAAGCTGTCCCCGAAGGCGAGCATCCTTGTTTTGCCATTTGGCTTGTAATCATATTCTTTGTCCCGCAACCCTTTGGAATTGATATTGTACATCACTGAAAAATCTGATGTGGTTGCAAGGACCTGTGCGTTTGGCCGTAGCCGATGATATAAGACACCATCGCGGATGAAGAGGCCATCCGGAAATCGGTCAGAATTGGTGAGCTCTTTCATATACAGGGTGTAGTCGATGCCATGGGATCCCCCGTAAATCCGCATCACCATCTCAGCAAGGAGGAAAGCCGCTCCAAGGGAGAGAAGAAGCAGGACAATGTTGAGGGTGATTAGGGGGGGTTTAGTTTTCGTCCGTTGTTGGCGTGCGGTTGTCATTTCCTAGCTGTCCATACAGGTTGATATTTAATATCTTGTTGTTTGTAGCCTTGTTTGTAAGATCAACTGAATCATCACCGAATGGCAAAAGAATAATTCCCTGGAAATCTATACAGAAGAGACACCACACCGTCCCACTTGTCAAACACCCATTGCGGGCAGCGCCTGAACTCCTTCGGCCCTATAGGGGGACCCCGCCGGTTTCAACACCCTTGTGTCCTCAGTGCAGGATATCAAATTCAGGGTATAATGGGAACTTCTTGCAGAGGGCCACCACCTGCGCGCGGACATCGTGGACAGTCTTGTTGCCCTTGATCCCTTCCTTGAACGCCTTGAGGTAGCCGGGAATCTCCGGCTTGCTGGCCGGCAGCGCATACGCTTTTGTCTCCCTGATGACGGTCGCGATCCATTTCCCGATCTGCTCCATCTCCGGCTCCTTCATGCCGCGCGTCGTCAATGCGGGAGTGCCGAGGCGCAGCCCGCTGGGATAGAAGGGGGAAAGGGGCTCTGCGGGAATCGTGTTCTTGTTCGTCGTGATGTTCGCCTCATCCAGCGCTTCCTGCACGAACACGCCGTGCCCCTTGCCGAAAGGCGTCAAATCGATGAGCAGCATGTGGTTGTCCGTGCCGTCCGTCACCAGCTTGATTCCTTCCTTCATCAGGCTGGCAGCCAGTGCCTTGGCGTTCTTCACGACCTGCGCCGCATACTCCTTGAAGTCCGGCTGCAAGGCCTCATGAAGGGCAACCGCGATGCCTGCCGTCGTGTGGTCGTGCGGGCCTCCCTGGAGTCCGGGGAAGATTGCCCGGTCGATCTTGGTCGCGAGCTCGGGATCCTTGTCCAGCCCCTTCTGGGTGACCATGATCATGCCGCCGCGCGGCCCCCTCATCGTCTTGTGGGTGGTCGTGGTGATGATATGGGCATATTTTGCAGGGCTCTTGTGGACGCCGGCGATGACCAAGCCGGAGATATGGGCGATGTCCGCCGCCAGATACGCGCCGACGTCATCGGCGATCTTCGCGAACTCCTCGAAGGGGAACTCCCGCACATACGCGGTTGCCCCCACCCACATGAGCACGGGCTTGTGCTCTTCTGCAAGGCTCCGTATCTCCTCAAGGTCGAGATAGCCGTCCGCCTTGACATGATACGGCACGCTCTTGTACACCTGCCCGGTGAAGTTGGCCTTCCAGCCGTGGGTCAGATGACCCCCGTCCGGCAGGTTGTGCCCCATGATGACATCGCCCGGCCTGCACAGCGCGGCGTAGACCGCGAGGTTCGCGGGGCTGCCGGAATACGGCTGGACGTTCGCGTGCGGGACGCCAAAGGCTTTCTTCGCCCGCTCGATGGCGATGGTCTCGACCTCGTCGATGAACTGGTTGCCGCCGTAATAGCGCTTCCTCGGGTAGCCTTCGGAATACTTGTTCGTCAGGATGGAGCCCATGGCCTGCAGCACCGCCTTGGAGACGAAGTTCTCGGAAGGGATCATCTCCAGCCCCTCCTCGGTGCGGTTGTGCTCCTTCTTGATGATCTCAGCGACCTCGCGGTCAGAACTCTCAATATCCTGCATCCTGTCCATGAACGACCACCCTCTTGAGTTTTCCCCTTTAACGCAGTGATGCCTTCCCTGACTTTTATATAGTTTTTGCTTTGGGCTTTGATTGTTTTTTTGGATATTTTTATAAAAGCGGATAGGCTACTATCCCTTATGGGTGATTTTTTGCAGCATTTCAGGGAGAATCCTGTGAGATACCCTGCATCCCTGGCCAAGACCATCATCAAGGAGTACTGGGATATCATACCAGCAGTATTGGGGCCCATCGCCTTAAACGATGCAGGGAATGAGATTTTTGGAAGCCTCCGATTTCCTGTCATGATCGGCGGTCCTTTGCTCAGCGGTGTGGTTGGCGCCATGTACTCAGATGATAGGAAAAACAGAAACATGAGCGCGTGCTGCGCTTCCTTGGCAAGCAGCCTGGCTGTCATGGCTGCCCCTTACAGCCATCTTTCCGCGGAAGATAAGACGGCAGGACAGGCAATACTCGCTGCAGGGACAGCTGTTATGGCCTATGCAACCTACATATGTGATGTTTCTAGAATAAAAAACCTCCAATCTTCTCCGGGTTTGGAAGGTAAATTGCAATAGCTATCACTGACTCTCGTTTAGAAAGAGATTTAACACCGTGAGCCAGAAATC
>DUHN01000082.1 GCA_013330825.1 Candidatus Woesearchaeota archaeon
CTTATCCCGCGGGACTAGTAAGCTTTAAGAATAAAACCCCATTTCTGGAATTATGGTTACACTACCAGAAAACACCTTAATTGGCAATCCCCTCTATATCCCTTACCAGAACACCGATGGAAAGTATGGTTTAACATTTTATAGCATGGACGCTGGGCTGTGGGTAGCTACCCCTCCTCATACCTTGGAAGAGACAATAAGCCTATCTACTTTCAGAAGACATGAATTGAGTGAATATGCCGCGTTTTGCGGTTCGCTCTTTGAGATAGCCTATTTTTTCAGGATGACGCTTCCCAATCCCCTCTCACCCAACAGAAAGCATACCTTATGTTGGCAATACAATAACCCTTCGTCTTTAGACGATCTTCTAAGCAAAGGATTTCTCAAGCAGACAAATTATGTTGATTTTTTCAAACAACAGAACTTTCATGAACTTGATACCGAGCTAAAGAACATTCCGGACTTCCAACAGACTGTTTATTATGTTACCCTGGCAGGCCACGATAAAGTGGGTGTTGGTCTAAAACATGGGAAAAATCCTAGAATCCTTTCTGATGCAGAAACTCAGGGGCCCTTGGCACCAATTCCTGTGAGGACTTAACAAACTATTTTTCACACCACGTCAAAAAACAACGCCATCCCCTTCCCCCTTATCTTCTCCTGGGACATGTGCTGGTGCTGCTTCGCCGGGTCGAGCTCCGAAATCTTTATGACGCTGGCGCCGACCTTGTCCCTTATCTGCGCTTCCCATCTGCCAAGCATCGCCTTCAGCTCCCCGTCCACCTTAATGAAGAGCACAATCTGCTGGTGCTTCTCCAGCCCGGATTTCTTGCGCAATGCCTGGATGCGCCTCGTCGCTTCGCGCGCGTACCCTTCCGCCTCCAGCTCATCCGTGAGGTCCTTGTCTAGGTAGAGGAAGCCGTTCCTGAAGGCAGCCTCCCCGTACTTTCCGGGAATGTCCCGCGTCACGATGAGGTGCTCCCTGACGATATTGAATGTCTTGTCCTCGACCTTAAGGGCATATTTCCCTTCCCTCTCGATGTGGCTCAGGATGGTCTCTGGGCTGCTGGTGGCGAGGTGCGCGATGACCTTCGCGGCATCCTTGCCGAAGTCCGGCCCGAGATTGTTGAAGTCCGGCCTGACAGACTGCCTGATGCCCGGCAACGATTGCTGTATGGAGATGGATTTCACGTTCACCTGCTTCTGTATGGAGTCGCGCAGTGCCTCGACCGCTTCCACGGTTTTTCCGTCCTGCGTGACGACGATCATCTCGCGGAGCGGCCAGCGGACGCCGCGCTGCATCTTCTCCCTTGCGCCAAGGGCTGCCTGCACCAGCTGGGCGGCAGCCTCCATCTGCTCCTCGAGGTCCTTGTTTATCCGGGATTCATTGTGCGTGGGCCAATGGCAAAGATGGATGCTCTCTTCTTTCAGGTTGAACGCGTGCTTCAGGTTCTGGTAAAGTTTCTCGGTGATGAACGGCGCGACGGGCGCGAACAGCCTGAGGGATTCCATGAGCACCGTGCAGGCCACGCCGCACACCAGCTTCTTCTCGTCCTCGCTGCCGGATGCTTTCTCGCGCGTGAGCTGGAGATACGTCCTGCTCAACTCGAGGAAGAGGTGCTCCACGACGGCAGGGACCTCGTCGAGGCGGTACTCGTCGTACAGCTTCGTGGCCTTCCTGATGGAGGAATGCAGCTTGGAGATGATGTAATGCTCCTCGAGATCGTACTCATATCCTTCCATCCCTCCTGCCTCGGTAGGGTTGAATCCGGACTGCCTCGCGAGGTCGAGCACGTACCGGTGGATGTTCCACAGCACCATGAGGTTCTTGTGCTTGACCTTCATGTCGTCGAAGTTGTAGTTGATGTCCACCCCCGCGCTCGTGCCGGAGATCATGTAGTAGCGCAGCGTGTCAGCGCCATACTTTGAGACGACCTCCTCGGGAGTGATGTAGTTGCCGAGGGACTTGGACATCTTCCTGCCGAGGGCGTCCTGCACGAAGCCGTGCATGTAGGCGGCCTTGAAGCTCGGCCTGCCGAGCGCGACCATGGAGGCCACGTGCAGGAGGTTGAACCATCCCCTGACCTGGTCCTTGCCCTCAAGGATGAAATCAGCGGGAAAATACCTGTCGAAGAGGTCCTTGCGGTGCGGGAAATCGAGGGAATTCCACGACGCGCAGCCCGCATCCACCCAGACATCAAGCACGTCCGGCACCCGCTTGTAGGCCTTGGCGCCCTTCCTGATGACAATATCGTCTATCCACGGGATGTGCGGCTCCTCGACCTTCATACCGGACAGCTGCTCAAGCTCCCCGACGCTTCCCACCACCAGATAATCATCCGGATCCTCCGTATTCCTCCATACCGGGAGGGGAGTGCCCCAGTAGCGCTGCTTGGAGATGGAATTGTCCCTGAGGTTCTCGAGCCAGGAGTTGAACGCGTTGTACCCTGCTTTCGGCACCCACTGCACCTTGTCGTTCTCCGCAATCATCTGCCGCTTGATGTCCTCCACCCTGAAGAACCATTGCTTCGTCGTGCGGAAGATGACCGGCTGGTTGCTGCGCTGGCCGAAGGGGTACTGGTGCTCCACCTGCGTCCTGGCGATGAGGGCGCCGCACCCGTCGAGGTCCTCGATGAACGCCTTGTTGTCCCTGATGGCGTGCCTGCCGGTGAATTTCCCCATGCCTTCCCCGAAATGGCCGTCTTCCCTGACGGTGTTCCACGCGGGAAGGTTGTTCCGGTAGCCGACCTCGTAGTCTTCCGGGCCGCAGCCGGGCGCCATGTGCACGAGCCCGGTTCCCGAGGAGGTGTCCACATATTCCTCGGTCAGGACCACAGTGTGGGCATTCGGATGCTGGCGCTTTATCCCCTCGTAATGCTCCTTCAGCTCGTCGTGGAAGGGATGGACGTATCCGGCGCCTTTGAGCTTCTCTCCCCTGAACTCTTCCAGGACCGTGAACTGTTTGCCCGCGACGGAGCCGATGAAGACCCCCGCCAGCGCTTTCGCCACGATCCAGGTCTCGCCTTCGACCTTGCACCTGACGTACTCGATGTCCGGATGCACCATGATGCCGAGGTTGAACGGGATGGTCCACGGCGTCGTGGTCCAGACGATGAAGTACTCATCCTCCTTGCCCGCCGCCTTCATCTTCACGAAGATGGACGGGTCGGACACCATCTTGTACTCGAGCTCGTGCTTCGCCAGCGCCGTCTGGTGCGCCCAGTCCCAGGCCATGGAGCGCATGCCCTCGTAGAGGCGCCCTTTCTCATGGGCCTGCTTCACGAGCCACCATTCGCCGTCGATGAACTCCCGGGTGACGGACTGGTACGCGTTGTCAAAATCCATCCACACGCCCAGGCGCCTGAAGTCCTCGTTCATGACCCTCATGTTCTCGATGGAGAGCTCCTTGCACGCCTTCACGAACCCGTCCACGCCGAACTTAGCGATATCGTCCTTGCTCCTGATGCCGAGCTTCTTCTCCGCGGCGTTCTCCGTCGGCAGGCCGTGCATGTCGTATCCCGCGCGGTCCAGCACCTCGAAGCCCTGCATGCGCTTGTACCTCAGGATGGAGTCCTTCAATGACTTGTTCCAGGCCGTGCCGATGTGGACCTTTCCCGATGTGTACGGCGGCCCGTCAAGGAAATAGAACGGCTTCTTCCCGCGGTTGCGCTGGCTGGCCAGGAGATGCGTCTTCCGGTCTTCCCAGAATTTCAATATCTCCGGCTCATAGACGAGGGGATTGAAGCCTGACATGGGCGGAGGGTGAGCGGAGGCGTTATAAAGATTTTGCTTGGCTATTTCCGCTTCCTGGTCCCCTTTAGGCACTTTCTGGACAGCCTGAGGAACAGCTGCGTGATGTCCGTCAGCGTCGTCTTCTGCCTGCCGTGGAGGCGCTTGAGCCTGGCGACGTGGTCCCTGGCGGAGTTCTCGAGCACCACCTTGCTCTCGAGGTCAAGCTCAGGATGGTCGAGGATCTGCTGGTACAGCATCTCGAGGTTGCCGATGACCATCGCGAACCTGTTGAGGTGGTCCATGGCCGCGTCCAGGTTCCCCTTGTGCTCCCTGATGAAGCCCCGCGTCATTCTCCTCCTGAAGCGCTCGTCCTTCTGGTCGAGCGGGGACTGGACGTCCATCAGGCCCCTGACCACCCCGCCGAGATGGTAGTTCACGGCCGCCTTGCTCTGCAGTTCCCGGAACAGGGCGTCCAGCTCATCGCGCATTCTTCTTCACCTTCTCGATGGAGATGCGCACGAAGTCGCCTTCCCCGATGCCGAGGAGCTCGACAATCTCCTTCGGTATGCTGATGCCCAGGCTCGTGCCCGTCCTCCTTGCTGACTTGATGAACTGCTCGGCCATAATCTTATTAAATAATATTTTTTATTATATTTTTGAATTTTTTGTAATATTATGTTATTTTTTGGTATTTTATATTATTAGTAGTATTTAAATGTTGCTTTTTTGGGAACCATAAAGGTCATCTAAAGAACCACTCATAAAACTTTATCTGGGGACTCTAGTAAAACGTAATCTGAATAAAATAACCATTTGGTGTCCTAAATGTAAAGACCAGTTGGCAATCGATTTAAATTGTCCTAAATGCGGAAGACTAATAGATTTAAAGAATGCTAGGAGAACAGTGGAAAAAGGGGGTGGATGTAAAAATTACCATCCAGTTGCTTTTAGATGCATTAACAAATAATTATGATACTGCTTTGTTAGTAAGTAGTGATGCTGACTTTGTACCCGCAGTGGAATACATAACAAACTCACTTAAAAAAGAAATAGTTTATTGTCATTTTGACTACCCATTCACGAGTGATTTAGTAAAAAATTGTTCGGAAACAAGACTCATTAAAAAAGAGTTGCTACAAAACTCTTTAGTTTAATTGGGTGATGCTAATCTAACAGTTCAGCTTTTGGACATTCACAAAAATAAGATTTTGATATTTCAGATTCAGAAAAACCCCGCCAGCGTCTTCTGCTCGTGGCTGCCGGCGAGCATCTCCCGGGAATAGCCAAGGACGTCGAAGATGCGCTCCACCGCGGGGATGACCTGGTTGTTGATGTAGTACTCGGCGTCGTAATCGTTGCCCTGCACCTCCTCGGGCAGTTTCACGCGGTTGCGGATGATGTCGTTGCCTGCCGTGACCACATACTCGATGATGGTGCCGGAGCCGACGGCCGCTCCCGTGTTCTTCAGCCTCTGCGCGGCCGCGACATGGGGCCCTTTCGCTGTGTAGTCCATGAGTTCCCTGACGAGCTGCATCCGGATGACCGCCTTCTTGAGCGGTATCCTCCTCTCCCGCAGGTCCCGGATGACCTGGCGCACGTGCTGCACCGCCTTTCTCGGGTCGTTTTCCTTCAGGATGATGTTGAGCACGTCCTCCTGGGCCTCTTTCGCGACCGGCGACCAGTTCCTCCTCACGGTCTCGAAGCCGCGTATCTTGAGTGCGCCTTTTTCGGAGAGCAGCGCATACTTCTTCTTCGCCCCGTAGGGGCCCATCTTGGCAGAGACGAAGATGCCCGCGGGATAATAGCCCTCGAAGTCCATCTCCATCAGCCCCGGCAGGTCCTTGTTGATGCCCTCGACGAAATGGAGCGCCCCTTCCCTCGTCTTCCCATCAAGGGAGAGGAAGACGGAATCGGTGTCCGAGTAGAGCACGGTGAATCCGGCCTGCTGCGCCTTGGAGATGACCTGGCGGATGTAGTGCCGGCCGAGCGCGGTCGTGCTCTTCGCGCTCTCAAGCGAATACCATCTCGCGGGCGCGAAGCCGAGATAGCCGTAGAAGGAGTTCGCCATCAGCTTGAGGGCGCCCTGCCGCGCATCGAGGAAGATGCGCTGCTCCCCCGACTCCTGCTTCATGAGCTCCTTGATCCTCACCCGTCTCGTGATGATGTCCCCGATGAGCGCGGGGATGAATCCCTTGCGCTTCTGGCAGAACCAGTAGGCCTCCTCCCCCGGTATCCTCTTGGCCGTGTCCTTGCAGCACGCGCACTGCAGCGTGCCGGGGCCGATGTTGTGGCTGCTGATGATGGTGGGGTACAGGCTGAGGTAGTCGAAGACCGCGATGTCCCTGTACAGGCCTGGCTTTGGCTCGAAGACGAATCCCCCCTCAAGGGACTGCGCCCGGCGCTGCACGATGTCCCTCTCCCCTGGCTTGTTGGGCGCGATCTCGTTGAACCCGGACGCCTGGCGGATGAGGTACCACTCCACCATCTGCGAGAATCCCATCCTGCTGACGTCATACGGCGGCAGGCCGACGATCTTGACCAGCTCGGTCAGCGTGGGCAGCATCCTCATGGCCAGCTGGTAGGCGAGGTAGGCGTCGTGCATGCTGTACTCGCAGAACCTGCCCAGGCCGTTGTTGGCGTCCCAGTCGCGGGAAAGCTCGTCGAGATTGACCTCGATCTTCTTCTCGCCGAGGAGCTGCCGCGACACCGCGTTGAGGGTGTACGCCTCCGTCTCCAGCGAGCCGCGCATCACCCGCTTGATGAACCTGAAGATGTCGATGTGCACCATCCCGATGATCTGGCATTCCTTGTCGTCCACTCCCCGCATCCGCGGCTCCGCGTAGTCCGGGCCGATGTCAAGCCTGATGCGGTACTTTTCCGCCCGTGCCTTGATGTACGGCAGGTCGAACCCGTCGGAATAATAGCCGGTGAGGATGTCCGGCCGGTACGCCTCCACGGCCTCCTTGAACTTCTCGAGCATGGCCGCCTCGCTCTCCGCGAATTCGACGTAGTCAAGCGCGGTCTCGAACTTCCTCCACAGGAGCACCTTCCGGTAATCCTCCCCCTGCAGGGCAATCATGAGGATGGGGTTCCTCTCCGTGTCGATGGCCTTGTTGGCCGGCGTGTAGGTCTCGATGTCCACCGCCAGGATGCGCGGGTTCTTGTAGCTGTCCTCGGAGTACTGGACTATCCGTGACGCCTTCAATGTGCGGATGCGGGACTTCGCCTGGATGACATCCCCCTCTGCCTCGCACAGCGTCAGGGGGGTGAGGCCCTTGTCGATGAGGTACCTTCGTGCGAAGAGGATGTCATACTCGTGGACGGCCTCCACCATCTCCCAGTTCCGGATGACGTCGCGTATTTTGGGGACCGCGCCGGGCAGGCTGACCGTCACCTTGAGCACCGGCATTTCTTTTCCCCTGAGCACCTTGTTTATGTCCTCCGCGCGCACCACCCTGAGCGCTTCGCCGTTCTCCTCAATGGATATCCTGAGCAGCTTTTCCTTCAGGGCCTGGAGATCCTCTCCCGGCTTCGGCACGGCGTAGAAGTAGGGCTCGAACGAATCGTCTATGACACAGATGCGCCTGCCGTCGTCGATGGCGCGGCCGTAGAGGTAAATATGGGCGCGGCCATCCACCACCCGGTAGGTGATGTCGTACGGAAAGAATCTGACGGTTTCCCCCATGGGGATGATGAAGGCCCGTTCCTATATAAAGGTTGGGCGATAATCTTAATGGAAGATGTCCGTACCAGACATCAACCACTCTCAGCTACATTTAAGGATACCCTGTGATAGTAACCTCCACCTTTGTTACCGCCTTCATAGTAGTAAAAATAATAACCTTTAAAAATATGGACATTTTATGCTGATTATGGGGGATGACATAGGAGTTATTGTTGGGACCGGGATAGGCGGGCAAACGGACATACTCCTGGCTTTGTTGAAGGGAGGGTATCCGGCCAAAAGTGTGGGGCAGATGTGGCCCAGGGACCATTATGTCCATCTTGATGGGAGGTATGTCATCAGCGGTTCTCCAGGATCTGTCCATGGAAATGCATTCGGAGAAGGGGGCAACATCCTAGCTGGCAATGGATTCTTGCTGGTTTCTGATTTTGCATACAAACATCAACATATACGCATGAAGCTTCCAGAGAATCCAAATTATGCTCAGATTCAAGAGGTCATCATGGAGGAAGGGAGGGTATACCACCCCCATGTCCGCATCCACGTTGCTCCAACAGGAATGTTCCATGGAGGAAGGGGCCATGGCCACATCGATATGTTCGCGCTCTTGCTACCAATAAGGAAACTTCTTTTGCTGGACACTTACTACGGAAAAGGCGCAGGCAAAGCGGCGGAATACGATTCAATCGCCGAGGCAGAAGGATTGAAATTAAGAAGGTATGATGGCTCGCAGGATGGGGTATGGTACCCATTGAACAGCTTGGTATTGTCCCCCAACAAGAACCCAACTGATTGCGTGGTTTTAGACCAGGAAGCGAAATCCCTGAT
>DUHN01000042.1 GCA_013330825.1 Candidatus Woesearchaeota archaeon
CAATCACAGCATCAGCCGGACGGCGTCAATCTTCTCGGCAATCTCCACCCCCTTCTTGGTGAGTGTCAGGAGCTTCAGCCTGCCCTGCTTGTCGAAGTTGACCAGGCCGGCCTTCTCCATCTCCTGGAGGATCTTGACGACGTGAGAGTACGTGCAGTCCACAAGCTTGGCGAGGGAAGAGGCGTAGATTTCCGCTTTCGCGTTCCTCAGCTCGACCAGCATCATGGCCGGCTTCTCGCGGAAAAAGACGTTGAACGCTTCCTTGTTCATCAAACCACCCGAATGTATAGTTTTGAGCATCTAAGCAATATTTAAAGGTTTCCTTTTATGGCATTTTGCCGGGTTGGACATAATTTTTATCATGCCTGCTCTGCTCCCAACGGAGTGGCGCGCACAGCGCACGCATTTCATTGGAGTCGTCCTTGGTCCGATCCTCACTGGACCCTAGCAAGCAAAACACCTTTAAACCGCATCGTTTTCGTTGGCACATGCAACAATTCCAGCGGCTCTTCCCCCACGAGAAGGTGCGGCCGGTGCAGGGCCAGATGATGGAGGATGTCTTCGATGCGCTGTCCGCGAAGAAGCACATCATCATGCACGCCCCGACCGGCATCGGCAAGACCGTGTCCGCGCTTGTCCCGGCGCTCGAAGTCGCGAAGAAAGAGGGGCTGACCATCTTCTTCCTGACGTCGCGGCAGACCCAGCACCACATCGTGATCGAGACGCTCAAGAAGATGAAGCAGAAGCAGGGCATCGCGGTGAAGGCCGCTGACGTGGTCGGCAAGAGGGGCATGTGCTCCCAGGACGGGGCCGAGGCGTTCCATTCCGGGGAGTTCCACGACTACTGCAGGAAGCTGAGGGAGGACCAGCAGTGCGAGTTCTACGCGAACACGAAAAAAGGAAATTCGCAGGCGCTGACCGTGCAGGCAAAACGGACGATGGAGGAGCTGAAACTGCTTGTCCCCCTCCATGTGGAAGAGACAAATCAGGAGGCCAGGAAGGCAAGGCTCTGCCCCTACGAGATGGCCATCGAGCTGGGCAAGGAGGCGCAGGTCATCATCGCGGATTACTATTACCTGTTCAACGAGGGCATCCGGACGAGCTTCTTCCACAAGGTGGACAAGGAGATGGGGAAAGCGATCGTGATTGTCGATGAGGCGCACAACCTGCCGGAAAGGATACGGAACCTCGCGACGGAAAAGCTGAGCACGTTCATCCTGGAGCGGGCCATCGCCGAGGCCAAGAAGATGGAGAAGGACGAACTCGTCCCATTGCTGGAGAATCTGCTTTCCCAACTGCAAAAGACGCTCAAGGACAATGCCAATGACGGAGAGGAGATGAAAAACAATGGAGAAATGAAGATTTCCAAAGAGGAGGCCATTGACATCGTCAAGCAGACTCATGACGATTATGATTCCCTTGTGGAGGAGCTTATCGAGCTTGGCCAGGAAGTGCAGGCGGCGAGCAAGCGAAGCTACCTGCTCTCCGTCGGGAGGTTTTTGCAGGCGTGGCAGGGAGAGGATGAGGGGTATTGCCGCATCCTTTCCGCGCAGGACAAGGGATTCTCGCTGGCGTACCGGTGCCTCGACCCTTCCCTGATGAGCAGGGATGTCTTCAAGGCGTGCTATGCCTCCGTGCTGATGTCCGGGACCCTGAAGCCGACGGCGATGTACAAGGACATCCTGGGGGTGGATGGCGCCATCGAGAAGGAATACCCCAACCCGTTCCCCAAGAGGAACAGGCTGACGCTGGTGGTGCCCAGGACCACGACGAAGTTCCTCCAGCGGAATGAGGCGCAGTACAAGGACATCGCGGTGTGGTGCTCCGGGATCAGCGACGGGGTGCCGGGCAACGTCGCCCTGTTCTTTCCCAGCTACTTCATGCGGGACGCGGTCTATCGCCATTTCCACGGCTTGTGCGCCAGGAAGATGTTCGTGGAGAAGCCAAAGCTGACCAAGGAGGAGAAGAAGAACTTCATCGAGCGGTTCAGCGCGCAGAAGAACGCCGCGCTGCTCGGCGTCTCGACGGGGTCGTTCGGCGAGGGGCTGGACATGCCGGGGGTGCTGAAAGGAGTCGTCATTGTGGGCCTGCCGCTGCAGAAGCCGACCCTGGAGATTGTCTCATTGATCGGGTACTACGACAAGAGGTTCGGCAAGGGATGGGACTACGGCTATGTCTTCCCGGCCATCACCAGATGCCTGCAGAACGCGGGACGGTGCATCAGGTCAGAGCATGACAGGGGAGTGATCGTGTTCCTTGACGAGCGCTATGCCCGGCAGAACTACCTGGGATGCTTCCCGAAGGACTGGGAGATGGTGGTGGACGCGCGGTTCGCGCCGCATCTGGAGGGGTTTTTTTCCGGAAAGGGTGAAGAACAACAGTAGCCGCCCTATTTTTTATCTCTCGAGGCGTACGCCTTTCCGGATAATCGTACAAATGCGTCGTCACCTATCCCAAACACGCCCAGCTTGTCAAGAAGTATCGCCAACTGATCCTCATTTTTTGTCCCGGGCGTCAGCAGAAGATCGTCCAAACTCCTCCTCAATGCCGCAATCTCTTTGAGTTTTGGCCGGAATTCTGTCTCTACATAGTCCGTCCTTTCCTTGTATCCCTTGTCCCCGCCGCGAATCAAGGCCAATCGTATTGCCCCGCCCACATACGGGTCCAGCTCGCAGGCCTCCATGACTGCCCTCACCGCCAAAAACTGGGCCCTTTCCTGATTCATCGGGGAGAAAAACTCCCTGCTTACTATTGGAGCGGCATAGACCCTTCCGCTCCCGATGGCATCAAAATTCTCAACGGGAGTCGCTATCCCCGGGGAAAATACAGTGTATATTTGCGGCTGCCCGCTGCCTTTCTCATAACCCCCAATAAGCAGCGCCGCGGGATAGGCATCTGCCAACTGAGGCACTTGCGCTTCATGCCTTTTGGCAAGTTTTGAGTATACGGAAGCCATGATATCGGCCGCGCGCTCCGCAACATCCGGGGTGGTATGGGCGCCTTCCTTTAGCTGGGGCACGAGGGCATCCGCAACCTCTCTGCCGATGGAAGCCATGCCTGACAACAGGAGGCCGCGGTAAGCGTCCAACTGCACCAGCTTGGTCATGGGGGCCTTGTAGTTGCCGCCGGTCCCCTGGCTGTCGCAGGCCAGAACAACGGCATTTTCGCATTTTAAAGCAACGCCAACGGTCATGCATCCACCTTCACGGAAGGCATTGCCCTTCCTTTTTAAACTTTTGTTTTTGTTACTATCTAAAAGTTAAGAATTAGATGCAAATCAGTTTGTTCAGTGACCTCCCCCCCGCACTAAAG
>DUHN01000025.1:0-4554 GCA_013330825.1 Candidatus Woesearchaeota archaeon
GTCGCAGCACTGCATCATCCACCCGAGACGACCGACATGATGCTGAGGCTGTCGCCGTCGTGCAGCTCATCGTCCTCCATGACGACCTCGCCGTTCCTGGCCACGATGACCGTGACGGGGTTGATGCCCAGGGCACGGAGAAGGCCACTGACATTGGCGCCCCTGTCCAATGCAAGCGGTTTTGTCCTGTTTTCCCGGTCTATATGGGCGGTGATGAGCATGGGCAGCGGAGGACAGGGAACTTTATAAGCATTGCCGGACAAGCNNTAACCACTTTCGGGACAGAGCCCGGACAAGCCGGCCATTCCCCTGGCATTTTTAAGGATGAGAAGCTGCCCCGGTCTTGGGCGGGGTGCCGGAAACGCTTCAAAGTAATAATCACTACAAAGTAATAACAAAATAGAAACATTTATAAACCCCGGTGATGGCAGGTGCAGCATGGGAAAACTGACGAACACGCTCTATGCGGGGATTGCGGCGCTGGCAATAGCCGGCGGCATGGCCTCTCCCGCGTATGCGCAGAAAGCGGACAGCCAGTCAACCTATGGTGCGCTGAGGCCAAGACTGGAAAGCATCGTCCGCCCGGACGGGTCCAAGCTGTCGTGGGAAGGATGCGTGACCAAGAGAGATTCCGGCACCTCCTGCATCCCTCCCTTCATTAAGGGGGGCAGGGCAATGGGAAAATCTCCTGATGAACTGTACGCGTATGCGAATGATCTTGCCCAGATGACCGATTGCCGCGGGAAGTATCTGTTCTCGGGGGCGTTGATATACTATTTCCAAAATAGGAGTGGGACAGTGGGCGATGCGACGATGTTCTCTTTTATAAGCAAGGGCGACAGGTGCCTCGAAGCGAGTGATATGCTTTTGGCCAAGGAATACAACATGGGTCCGGGCGAAATCCAGAAGATAGTAGAAGGGACAGGCATGGCCCAGAGCACGCCTGCATTGGTCATCAAGAGCAAATTAGGCGAGATTTCCTATGGCCTGGAAGTCTTGAGCACCCCATACAGGAATCGCCCTTCAGCCCTCATCATCCTTCCTGCAAAGGATTACAACGGGGCATTTTTCACGCAGTCAAGGATAGCTCTTTTTGACAAGATCAGGAAGAGCTACCGCACACATTTCGGGGTGGCAGACAGGAAAAGCAGCTTTTTTTCGATAATGGGCACTGTTGAGGGCCTCAAGTTTGTCTATATGGCGGGGCACGGGGAGTATGGAAAAGGGTTCAGCAGGCTCCATTTCCAGGATGCGGGAAAGAGCGTGCAGGCAAAGGAGCCTCTTTGGAGCATCATGGAGAAAAGGAAAAGGGAGGAACGGGCTTCCATAGGGCCGGAGGATACGGGTCTGCTAGAGAAATCTTTCAAGAAAGTGATGGCTAAAGGCGGCATAATCGTCGCGGATAGCTGCGGGAGCGCGACCGGACCAAGGGAATTGTCAGTCGGGAACGCGCTGGTCCAGGCCGCGCCAGAGGAAAGCACCGTCATAATGTCAAAAGGGTCCCATACAGAGATAACCGGTCTGGAAGGAGACCTCAAAGAAATAAAATTCAGGAACCAGCATGGGGATGATCTGACTTTTACCGTCGATATTCCACCGACAGGCAAGGTATCCCCTATTGAAGAAATGGCGGGCCACATCCTCGAATTGTCTAAAAGAAGGGATTGAGAATCATTTCACCGAATGCCCGCACTTGCAGGACTTCGTGACGTTTGGGTTCTGTATCCTGAACCCCGCGCCCATGAGGGAGTCCTGGTAGTCGATGGTGCTGCCCCTGAGGAATTCCTTTGCGCCTGAGGGGACGACCACTTCCGCGCCGTCCTGCCGGACAAGCGCATCCCCTTCTGAAACCTCCTTCGCGAAGCCGATGTCATACATGTAGCCGGAACATCCCCCTTTCCTGATGCCGAACTTCACGTAGCCTCCCCTCTTCTCGGAAAACGACTTCGCCTTCTCGACCGCCTTGGGGGTGAGGGTGATGATGTTGTTCATTTTTTTTCCCATTGGTCGTTCCCTGCCGAAAGCCGGCATTGCCCGCTTCGCGTGGGGAGAGAGGAAGGGGAGTTACGCGCGGCCCCCAGTGCTGCAGGGTCGCGCATCGTTGCGGCGCCGCAATGGGCGCCGCATAATCCAAGCGCGCCCGTGCGGCAATGGAGGGCGCGCCNNCTATTTTAAACATTTCTGTCAATCTTCTTTGATCCACTCATACCCTTCCTTCTCGAGCTGCTCCACGAGCTCCGCGCCGCCGGACTTGACGATCCTGCCCTTCACCATGATGTGCACGGAGTCCGGCTTGATGTAGTTCAGGATGCGCTGGTAGTGTGTGATGATGAGGATGCCCATGTCATCGCCCTTGATGGCGTTGACGCCATCCCCCACGACCTTCAGCGAGGAGATGTCCAGCCCGGAGTCCGTCTCGTCGAGGATGGCCATCTCCGGGCGCAAGACTGCCATCTGCAGGATCTCCGTCCGCTTCTTCTCCCCGCCGGAAAATCCCTCGTTGAGGTATCGCCGCGAGAATGAGGGGTCCACCTTCAGCAGCTCCATCTTCTCCCTGAGCAGCTTGACGAAGTCCGCGGGAGAGATCTGCGCGCCCTTGACTGCGTTGTAGGCCGTCCTGAGGAAGCTGGCCACGGGGACGCCGGTGATCTCCTGGGGATACTGGAACGACAAAAAGACGCCGAGCTTCGCCCGCTCATCGGGAGACAATTCAAGGATGTTCCTGCCTTTCCACAGCACCTCCCCCTTGTCGACGGTATAGCGCGGGTGCCCCATGATCGTGTACGCCAAGGTGCTCTTGCCGGAGCCGTTCGGCCCCATCAGGGCGCACACTTCCCCCTTCCTTACGCTCAGGTTGACGCCGTTGAGGATATCCTTGCCTTCCACGGAAACGTGCAGGTCCTTCACTTCCATCGTATCCTGATCAGCCATTTCGCTCACCTGTATGGGCATGGTCGCTGGTTGCATCGCCCTGTTTTGCCACGTACGCCCTATAGATATGGATGGAATTCTTCAATGTATCGAGGGACAGCAGCGCGCATTTGAGCCGTATCGGGGTGAGGGTGATGCCGAGCATCTCTAGGATGCTGTCCTTGGTGAGCTGCTCGGCCTCCGCCAGCGCCTTGCCCTTCGCCGCGTCCGTCAGCATCGACGCAGATGCCTGCGAGATGGCGCAGCCCTTGCCCGCGAAGCGCACGTCGGCGATCCTCCCGTCTTCGACCCTGATGAACATCTCGATCCGGTCGCCGCAGAGGGGATTGTACTCATGATGGTGGACAGAGGCATTGTCCATCTTCCCGAAATTATGGGGATGCTTGTAATGGTCCAGGATGTTCTCGTGGTACATCTGCTCGACGGGGTCCATCAGCCAAACACCTTCTGCACTTTTCCGATGCCCGCGGCGAGCGCATCGATGTCCTCCGTTGTGCTGTAGATGCCGAGGCTTGCCCGGGCGGTCCCCGGGACGCCGAGCACCGACATCAGCGGCATGGTGCAGTGATGGCCGCCGCGGACGGCAATCCCTTCCGCGTCCAAGATCGCAGCCACGTCATGCGCATGCACGCCCTTGACGTTGAAGGAGAACACCCCCGCGCGGTTTTTCCGGGGGCCATAGAGGGTGACGTTTTTCAGCGAAGAGAGGGTTTTCAATGCGTATGATGCCAGTTCCTTTTCATGCTTCCCGATGGCGCCCATGCCGATGCCCTTGAGGTAAGTGACCGCAGCGAGCAATCCTGCCGCCTCTGCCATCGGCGGCGTCCCGGCCTCGAATTTCCACGGCAGGCCGTTCCAGGCGGAGCCCTCCCAGTCGACGGAGCGTATCATCCCCCCTCCGAAGAGGAACGGCGGCATCTCCTCCAGCAGCTCCTTCCTGCCATACAGCACGCCGATGCCGGACGGCCCGTACATCTTGTGCCCGGAGAAGGCGAGGAAGTCGCAGCCGAGCTTTTGGGCATCAATGGGCAGGTGGGGAACGCTCTGTGCCCCGTCCACGACGCACCATGCATGGCGTTCATGCGCCATCTTCGCTATTTCCTGAACATCATTGATGGTGCCGAGCGTGTTTGACACGTGAGCCACTGCCACCACCTTTGTCTTGTCGGTGATGGTTTTCTCAACGCTTTCCTTGTTCAACTGATGGTCGCTCGTCAAAGTGATGAATTTTATCGGAATGCCCTGCCTCTTGGCCAGCTGCTGCCACGGCACGAGGTTGGAATGGTGCTCCATCTGCGTCAGCACGATCTCATCGCCCTTCTTCAGGCGCGGCACGAGCGTGTACGCGAGCAGGTTGAGCGACTCTGTCGCGTTCTTGGTGAAGATTACCTCTTCCATCGAGCCTGCGTTGATGAAGCCGGCAACGGCGCGGTGCGCCTCCTCGTAGATCTCCGTGGCCTCCTCGCTCAGCTGGTGGATGGCGCGGTGCACGTTGGCATTGTGCCTGCGGTAGAACTCGTCCATGGCCCCGATGACCTGCGTGGGCTTCTGCGCCGTGGCCGCAGTGTCAAGATAGACCAGCCGCTTCCCTTCCCTGATGGGTTTTTCCAGTATGGGAAAATC
>DUHN01000025.1:4564-9808 GCA_013330825.1 Candidatus Woesearchaeota archaeon
ATCTGGAGCGCGGGGATGCTGTTCGCCGTTGCATTCTCGGACAGCTTGAGGATGTGGTTTGAGAGGAAGGAATTGGTCTGCTGCGCCTCCTTCGCGATCTTGATGAGGCCGCGGTAGATGGCTGTCGAGGAGCCTTTCATGATGCCGTTCACCGAGATGTCGTTGGTGGTGCCGGTGGTGAGATGGTACGCGTTGGTCGTCGCGTCGATGTGCTCCTTTCCCCTGCCGATGAAGACGCCGTTGCTTGTGGATGCGCTCCCGATGCCTGTGAAGAGGGTGTCTATGCGCAGCCGGTTCAATGCGCCGCTGAAGCAGCCCCAGTTCCAGTTGATTGCAGCGTGCTCCCCCGCATCCCCGATGATGGTGGTGAAGGCGTTGGCCTTCTCCCGCAGCGAAGAGAGATGGTGGAAATGGAGCGTCCCTCCCTCCCTGACAAACACCTCGGTCACGCAGCTCGCCATAGTCTCGTTTTCTGCCCCTGCCGCGGCAGAGAATTCTTCCATGTAGGATGCTTCCGCCCCCTCATCCACGATGATGATGCTGTGGAGGGAAACGCTTTTGCCGCAGGAAACGGCGGCAGAGAGCGGGGCTTCCAGCTTCGCGCCTTTGGGCACATAGAGGAAGATGCCGTCCTTCCACGTCGCCGCGTTCAGCGCGTTGAGCTTGTCGAGCTTCACGTTCTTCAGGTAATGCTGCGCGAGCATGCCGGCATGCTGCTCCAGGGCCGTGCCCATGCTGCAGAAGAGTACCCCTTTCCGCCGCATTTCCCCGGACAGCCCGGACAGGGCAATGCCCGGGGCGGAGAACGGCAGGAATTTGCCTATGTCGAACCTGTCGATGCGCGTGTGCCGCCACTCCTCCTGCCTCTCGTGCGGCATGGGGAGCTGCTCGTAGAGCGCCATCGCCTCCGTTTGCCTTTGCCCGATTGCCATCTCCATATCCTTGATTCTCCAACGTATACGCGGATGATAATGCCCGACAGAATCTTCCTTAGCCGACAGAGCCTTCCATGCTCAAAGCGATGAGCCGGTTGAGCTCCACCGCGTACTCGACGGGCAGTTCCTTCGTGAAGGGCTCGATGAACCCCGAGACGATCATGGTCATGGCCTGCTCCTCGCCAAGACCGCGGCTCATGAGGTAGAAGAGCTGCTCTTCCGAGACCTTGCCGACAGAGGCCTCGTGGCCGATGGAGACCTTCTTCTCGTTGATCTCCATGTACGGGACGGTGTCCGATGCCGACTGGGGGTCGAGGATGAGCGCGTCGCACGCGACATTGGTCTTGACATGGTGCGCCCCCTTGAGCACCTTGAGCAGCCCGCGGTAGGTGGTCTTGCCGCCGCCCTTGGAGACGGACTTGTTGACGATCCGCGAGGTGGTGTGGGGAGCGACGTGGACGATCTTCGCCCCGGCATCGAGAATCTGGCCCTTGCCGGCGAAGGCCACGCTCAGCACATCCCCTCTCGCTCCCTCTCCCAGCAGGAAGACCGCAGGATATTTCATGGTGACCTTGCTGCCGAGGTTGCCGTCCACCCATTCCACCGTGGCGTTCCTGTATGCGAACGCCCTTTTGGTGACGAGGTTGTAGACGTTGTTGCTCCAGTTCTGGATCGTGGTGTAGCGGATCTTGCTGCCCTCCAGGGCAATGAGCTCCACGACGGCAGCGTGCAGGGAATCGGAGGAATAGACGGGCGCGGTGCACCCCTCGATATAGTGCACGGACGCGCCCGGCTCGGTGACAATGAGTGTTCTCTCGAATTGCCCCATGTTCTTGGCGTTGATGCGGAAGTACGCCTGCAGGGGGAGCTGGACATGGACGCCTTTCGGGACATAGACGAAGCTGCCTCCTGACCACACCGCGCTGTTCAGGGCCGAGAACTTGTTGTCCTCCGGCGGGATCACCGTGCCGAAGTATCTCTTCACGGTTTCCGGGTGTTCCCTGACGGCGGAATCCATGTCGAGGAAGATGACGCCCTGCTTCCCGAGATCGTCGCGGATCTTGTGGTAGATGACCTCGGAATCGTACTGCGCCCCGACGCCGCCGAGGAACTTCCGCTCCGCCTCGGGGATGCCGAGCTTGTCGAAGGTGTTCTTGATGTATTCCGGGACATCTTCCCAGGTGTCGCCCTGCCTGTCCGTCGGCTTGAGATAGTAGAAGATGTTGTTGAAGTCGATCGTGCTGAGGTCCGTGCCCCACACCGGCATCGGCCTCTTCATGAAATGCTTCAGGCTCCTGAGGCGGAAGTCCAGCATCCACTGCGGCTCGCCCTTGATCTTGGAGATCTCCCTGACGATGTCCTCGCTCAGCCCCCTCTTCGACTTGAAGACATACTGCTCCGGGTCATGGAACGCGTACTTGCTGTAGTCCTTCTCCAATGATTGCGCTTGTGTCGCCATTTTCGAGTTTTAGTGTTCTCTTTGTCTTTTCTTTGTTGATTGTTTTTCTCTGATGCTTCCTGATTTTTCTAATGAGCCGTTGGTATTGGCAGGGGCGGTGCGACTGTTGGGGGAAAATTTGTTTAAAATGTGATTCTTATGACTTGATATTCTTGATCTGGACCAATTCCTTGTCATCGAAGCAGATGGTGCAGCTGTCCAGCCCTTTCGATTTCCTGCGGTGCATGTCGCAGAGGATCTGCTTGACGTTCGTCAGCCGGCAGATGCGGTAGATCTCCGCCACCACCCCGCTCCTGCTGCCTTTTTCCCTGATGATGGTGTCCGCGGACTCCCTGACCTCGTCCATGACGCTCTCGGAGAACACCACTTCCGAGCCGCGCTTGCCGTGCGCGTACTGCGAGATGGCCGCTTCCGTCAGCCCCAAAAGCCTGGCTGCCTGCTTCTGCGAGACGCCCTTCTCCTCGACCAGCACGTGGGCCAGCTTCCCCCGTATCGCGGGGATGATATAGCGCACTTCTATCTCCTGCGGCAGCACGTCGTCCATACTTAACGATTGTTAAGTCGGGATATTTAAAGGTTGCGGAAGGGAGCATTATGCACAAAAATGTCGCGACATTTCTGGCATCCTAAAAATCCGCCGCGGATTTTTAGGATTTACCCGAATTTTGACAAGATCCGCCGCCCTATTTTTGCAATATACTCTCCAGCTTCCTTGGTTCCTTTAGAAGTAATGTGGATGAGGTATTCATCTTTGCCAATCCAAAGGTGATAATAGTAGACAGTTGATTCATTGTTGACATAAAGTCTGCTCAAATCCCCATAATCATTCTCACTTATAAGCCCTTCGAAACCGCGTAAGTGCAGGGACGAATACTGGTATGTGCCATTTCGGTCTTCTACATTTGTAAATTTCTGCAATTCAAGCACTACTTGGGTATCATTCAAGCTGTTGATGGTGTAGTTACAGAAGCTATATTGCGCCAGCGGGGAATAGCCATTAGTTTGATATTCCTCTGTTTGGCAATCAGTTCCATCGCTCGTCATTCCAAGTTGCTGAAG
Source organism: Candidatus Woesearchaeota archaeon (assembly GCA_013330825.1). GTDB lineage: Archaea > Nanobdellota > Nanobdellia > Woesearchaeales > GW2011-AR4 > GW2011-AR11 > GW2011-AR11 sp12027u. Next base: position 8,018 of record DUHN01000025.1, read on the forward strand.
GTCTTGTTCATTAAGCACCAGCTCCTGGGTTCCTGATATTTTATGGGTGGTCTTTATTGTCGGCCCTGATGGTGGGTCTTGCACTGTTGAGCATCCTCCGATAAGTATCAGGAGAATTGCTAAAATTATGGGCAGTTTCATGGTATCACCTTCATTTCAGAAAGAGGTTATTATTTTTAAGCATTCTCAAAAAAGGGTGCCAGCTGGAATTGACTTGGGTAAATGTGCGGAAATCGTTCTTGCACAAAAAGAGGGCTAGTTATTGTGCAAAGCCGCAATATTTTTAAGATTCCCTCTACTACCTCGTTTCATGGGAACAACCGTAGAGCTGTATACAGACAGCACATTATCCACATTGTGCATGGTGCCTGCTTTTATGACGGGCTCATTGCATAAAGTGAAGCCTATCAGTGTTCCTCAAGGGTATAAGGGGGCAATAATGGAGCGCTATGTTGTTCCGGCAGAGATGGAATCATCGCTTGATATTCCCGTTGGATATGCGGGGATGTTCAATAGGGTGCTCCAAGCTCCAACCGGCAGGGCGGGGTATGAGGCATTATATGGAAGCAGAGCGTGCGATATGATTTTTCCCTTAACAAAGGCAATCAACGCTTTGGGCACTAAGAAATCCGGCAATATCTACGCACCAAACGAGGGCGAGGCAAGGGAAATGCTGGAGACATTGTTGGGCTGGGCCCTGATACGGAGAGAAGGAATATTTCATTATTTCTAAATGGGAGAAAGTTCTAAAACCCGTCCACGTCCTCCAGCCTCTTGAGCAGCCCCCTCCTGCGCAGGTAGCTCGCCTGGGTAGGGGTGTACTTGTAGATTAGGTCGCCCTTCTCATCGCCGGAAAATTCCCACGGCTCCACGATGACGACATCGTTCTCCCTCACCCAGAGGCGCCGCTTCAGCCGCCCGGGAATCCTGCAGATGCGCGTCTTGCCATCGAGGCAGCGCACCCTCGTCCTGCTGCCGCCCAATCGCTGCTCAAGGATGCCGAAGGTCTCGCTGCCGCGGGGCAGCTTGATGCGGGAAATCTCCTCCTGCTCCTTCTGCTGCCGCTCGAACTCCTCCTTCTTCGTGCTCATTCAGGACACGAGCGGATGTTTGTTTATATATCTTTCTGGCTATTTCCTGGAGACCTTCTCCTCGCGCAGCACGAGCTTGGCCACCAGGAACACCACCCATGCGAGGATGAGGAAATTGATCAGCGCGGCCAGGAACGCGCCCCAGCCGATGGTCACGGGCCCTATGCTGAATATAGCCGTCTGCCACGCCCCTCCCGGGATGAACGGGGTGATGAGCGGCATGATGATGTTGTCCACCAGCGACTTGATGAGGGTGGTGGCCGCGATGCCCATGATGAACGCGATCGCCAGCGGCACAATCTTGTATTCCCTGATGAATTCCTTGAACTCGGAAAGAATGGCCATGGTGTCACTATCCCTGCTCTTCCTTCCGTATATTTAATTGTTCCTAAATTTTTTGGATAATCTTCCAGTACGGAGAACAAAACTATATGGCACCCATGAACTCATCCGGATTGTCTTTCAGGTAGTGAATGTTTGTCTGGCAGTTGATTTTCCCGTCAGGATAGCTACCTTGGGGCATGTCCGCCTCAATGACTTGTGCGCCTTCATCTTTCAATATCTTAATCAGGGATTTCGCTTCCTGGTCTAAAACCACGCAATCAGTTGGGTTCTTGTTGGGGGACAATACCAAGCTGTTCAATGGGTACCATACCCCATCCTGCGAGCCATCATACATTCTTAATAGTCCCGCGGGATA
>DUHN01000015.1 GCA_013330825.1 Candidatus Woesearchaeota archaeon
TATCCCGCGGGACTATTAAGCGGGTTGTCCGCGCCCGTCCCAGCAGCAGGTCGAAGAAGCCGTTCGAGACGCCATTCACAAATGTCCCGTTCCAGACGGTCGTGCCCTGCGCGTCCGGGATGTTGACGCGGAGCGTGGCGGAGACGATGGTGGCGCCGGTGGTGGGATTGGTGGGCTTCCCCTAGATGGCGAGCACGGTGGGCTGGGCGGCGAAGGCGATGGCCAAAAGAAGGAGAAGTGCCGCAAGCGCCAAGAGTCCTAGAGGGGGCAGGGATTTTTTCATGGCTGGAACCCCTTCCGTATCCTTTCTGAAAATGCAAGGGCGTCTTTCCCCAGCTCCTCTTTCACAGAATGGAAGATAACCTCATCATCTATGGTGCCGTATTGGTGGGCAATGATATTCCTCATGCCCTTGACATTCCGCATCTTTTGCGCAATTGATGGCTCGATAAGGCCGCTCTCCTGCAGGATTCTGAAGGCATCGATGTCATCCTCGGGAATTGCCAGCTTTTTGCCTTTTATGGCGAGAAAAGCAAGGTCGGTGAGGGCTTCTGCTATTTTCTCCACATACCTCTCGCACGCGGCCTTTTTTTCGAGGCTCGATGCGTACGCAGAAAATGAGTGCGGGGCTATTTCTGAGAGTTCTTCCACATACTTCTTGATTTCTGCCGCCTTGTCGTGTATTCTCTTGCTCATGCCTCAGCACCGAAAATGTCCCTCATCCTGATGAAATAATCCTGGTCCTTTATGTGCCGTATGGTGAAGAGCACGTTGTCATAGGCGCCTGCCCTGAACAGCACCCTGTGGTTTTTTGCGATTTCCACTTTTATTTTCTGTGGAAGGGCATTGAAGACCTGAACATCAACCTTTTCGGGGACGCGGCCCAGAACCCTCATTCTAAACAGCGTGGCTTCCCGCGCCGTGATATCCTTATCAAAGACAACGCAGAGGTCTATGTCGGAGTGCGGCGTTGACGTATTGTCCGCAAAAGATCCAAAAAGAAGGACAGCATGAATGCGGTCTTTCAATTCATCATTGAGGATTTCAGCCACGGCGCTCTCCATGAGCTTCTTGTTGCTCTGATTTTTTTCGAGCCGGAACTCATCCTTGAACTGGCTGAGCTCCCTTATGAACTCGAGCTTTGGCCGGATGTCCCTGCTGAGCCGGTTTTTCTCGGATTGCGTTAATGGCATGTTTTCTAATTGTTTGAGGATGATTTCAACTTCCTTTTTGCCAAAAATTTTTCGCGCTTTCCTCTCTTGAAATAGCTGTTTCATTGTAATCATCATAGGGTTATTATAACCTATATTAAGGTTATATTTAAATTTTGCTATCAAACGTTTGGCAAAGACAATGTGGGATATTTTCACCTGGATGGTGAAAGCGGTGCCCGTGTCCATCTTAGCTTATGGTCACCCTCCTGAACTCGAAGCGCTGCACGATGCGGTCGTGCTCGAAATCGTAGAGGATGATGGCATCAGGCGTCTCCACGATGTACTGCCCATCCTTTGCATCCTTGAAGATGGCGCTGTACCTCTGCTGGAGCGCGGAGGCATCCTCGATCTTGGTGATGGCGGCGTTGTTGACATCGACGTATTTCGCGAGCCGCTCCTCCACGGTGCTGCCGGTGATTTCCTTGACGCTCATGCCCTCGGCCCACATATCCCTGCCATTCTTCGCCTTGAGCGCGTAGAGCAGCAGCGCGGCGATGGCGAGGAAGGCGATCACTGAAGAGATGGCCAGGATATGCCTGTGTTGTAAGCGTTTTATTGTCATTATCCAACCCTGTTTCCCCATTTCCCTGCGCAAGCCGTTTTCGGCCATTGTTTTTATTTAAATGTTTCTTCTTTCCTGATGATCGCCGTGCCCTCTCTTCTTCGTGTTTCTGGTTCCCCTGCCTTTTTTCCTCCTTGGCGTAAGGTAAAAGACAGCGGCGAAGAGGACGCTTGCCAGCACGATGACGGTGAGGAAGAGTGTCGTGTTCCGTTTCGCCAGTTGCCCGATGGCAGTCAGGGCATCTCCTTCCACGATGAAGGTGTCGCTGGACACGGCAAAGGTGTTCTCATATCTGACTTCGATGGACGCGATGTACTTGCCCGGCTCCAGCTGGGGAATCTGGAAGTCATGCACCAGCGTGTATTCCCCGAAGACGGCGAACGTCTCTGATTCCTCGCTCACGACCCTGCCGGTGAGGTCCTTGATGAGGTAGGTGACAAAGACATCGACGCGGCGTGGCGGCCCGATGTTGAGGATGACGATCTGGGCCTTGAGCGCGTCGTTCGCCTTGACGATTCTGGCTTCGGGCGGGAGATCCATCTTGACGTCGAAGAGCGCCTGGGCCGATCCGATGTCCAGGATCACGTCCGTGCTCTTCCTGATGCCCTTCACCGTCGCCTGCACCTGGCCGGCGTAGGAGCCGAGGCGCCTGCCAACGGCGTGGAGGGTGATGACGCGTTCCGTGCCGGGACTGACATCCACCAGATGGGAGGGTGTGAAGGTGAGGAAATCCTCAAGGCCGGTGAGGGTGATGTCTCCATCGAAAGATGCTGCCCCTCTGTTGGCGAGCGTCAGGATGGATGTGTTCTCCTTCCCGAGAGCAAGCGAGAAGCGGAGCGTGTCCGGCGAGAGCTCGAACACGGGCGGCCGCTGTTCGGTGATGGAAGTCCCGTTGACGAGTCCNNCTCGCCGGCGCCGCCGCGGTCTGCGCCGTATAGACAAAGAACCCTGAGGTGAAGTTCCTGCCTGCCGTGTCGGATGCTATCACGCGCCAGTACCACGTCTTGTCTATCCCGAGCGTTGCCGTGGCGTTTGTCTCGTTGATCCTGTCCGAAACAGCGGTGTAGTTTATGGTCTCGAAAGAGCTCCCGTTGCTTATCTGGAGGGTATAATTATCGAAGTTCACCTCCGTGGTGCTTCCCCAGATGAAGTCCGGCCCGGTATCGGAGCTCGTGGTGCCGTTTGACGGCGTCAGGAGGCTGAACGGTGACGGCGCGGCGGTGTCCATCCGCAGGGTGAAGTTGCTCG
>DUHN01000024.1 GCA_013330825.1 Candidatus Woesearchaeota archaeon
AAATGTATCACCTCCCGACAACGCACCAGAACCTTGTTTGGTCGGCTTTGCCTCATAAGTCCTGATTTTTGCCTACTTCTGGGGCAGACGAGCCACTTATGGGGCAGAATAGGGACTTTTAGAACAGGTTGATGTTATTCCTCTTTTGATTGCTCATAGAAAGCTCCAATACCAACCAGACAACAGCACTTACAAGTGAAGAAACTCCTATTAAAAAATAATCGCCTAATCTTGTATCCTCAATCCATCCCATATATGATGAAAATGAGGCTACAAAAAATAAAAGAGTAACCAATCCAGCCATTATTAGGCCCGTTTTTTGCGCGCCGGCTTCGCCGACACCCCGCGGGAGAAGCCGTATTTGCTGTCAGGCAGGTTGTAGCCAAAGACATGGAACCCTTCCCCATCTGAGTCGAAGTCAACAGCCCTCTCTCGATGCTCGGCCCTGCTCTTCTGTTGTGGCGTCCATATATAAGTATTGTCCGTGCTTTTTCCGCTGAGTGTCGCAAGTGTCTTAGCAACCACATCAGGGCTGTCTTGTGTATTGAATAAGACGCTTAAATATGCTCTTCCTTCCGCTGTTTCAAGGATTCTGCCTAAAGCCACATTTTGATATACTGGGGCAACAAGTCTGGTTTCAGTTGGCGCAACAACTTTGCTTCCGAAATTATGGGTGATTCTTGCGCCAAGATTATTTGAGTTGTAAGTTATCCTTGTACTGGTCACAAGCCACGCCGTGTGAAAATCTGCCCTTACACTTTCAACAAGATCGTGAGAGCCAATCTGCCCTATCCTGTACACATCCGGCGCGGAGATCATCCGCTGGCCCTTGTCATTGAAAAAAGGGATCCATTTATCCTGTGTCCTGTACTTTCCGTTGTCCGCTGGTTTAAGGTCGATAACACCATTTGCAGAAGTACGCTCAGCATAAAGCTTATTGGCATACTCTCCAAGCTCTCTTGGAGATACTACTACGGCAACATCCTTGGACAGTCTGACTGGAACAAATACCATAGAGACGGAGAGCGAGTATCGCTATTTAAATATTTTTATTTTTTAATCCTTAAAGGGTGATGACATATAACTCCGCCTAACCTGATCGTATAACATTTTTCCTCTCAAAAATGGGGCCTCTCTATCCCCTCTTCGCTTAATGTGTCGGACATTAAGCAAACTTTCCCTTCAGGAAAATCCGCTGGGAACGATAGTGGGCGGTAAAAAATTGTAACCCCTTCGGGCACACAACATCGCGATCGCTGTTAGCCGAAACGACCCCTACGAAGTGGGGGGAGGGAAGTATGACGCAGAACAAAAACTATTTCTCAACAATCTTTATTCCTCTTTTTTTAGATTGACCTAACATAATCTCTTCTATTTTAGCTATTCTATCTTCTAAATAAGAAACAAATTTAGCTAATTGATCTATCGCTGTTTTCTCTGGGTTTTGTTGTGCTTTTTCTTCAGTAATATTTTTATCAACAAACATTGTTAAATATGCTTTATCATCTGTCTTCATAATTATTACCCATCTAAACTAAAGTTGTTAACAATATAAAGTTTTTTTCGAGTAATATTTTGGCTAACACACATTAAACAAACTTTTGCTACGCAAAAGTCTCGTCTCCGAGGGATGCTTCGGGACGAGCCTGTCGGTCGTTTAATGTCATACGTTAAACGAACTTCTCCCCAACCGCCGCACCATCCGTAACCCGACCGGCTCTGTCCCGAATCTCCGCTTCGCTACGGGTTACTGGCTTCTCGCCTTTTGCTCCTGTCATGGATGGGGCTGTTTCCCCGTAGTCCACGCAGTGGATGCCGGAAGCTCGCTTCCGAGCAGGGACTTCCCCCAACGACGCCCCTTGCTGTTGCATCGCTAAGGCTCGACCTCATGCCAGTAACCACATTCGGGACAGAGCCAACCCGACCGCAACCTTTATAAACAAAATACCGTCCCCGTGAGCCATGGATATCCGCAGCGCACTCCGGATCTCAAGCGTTCTTTCAGTCCTTGTGCTGCTTCTGCTGTTGCTCTAGCTCCCCCGTGGTTACCAGGAGCGGAGAGCGTCGGTAACCACCTTCTCACTGGCATGGCCTCACCCTACCCAAGCGGACAGAGAAAGATCCTCATATTCGACACTACCCTGAGGGACGGCGAGCAGAGCCCGGGGGCCAGCCTCACCATGAACGAGAAGCTCATGATCGCGAGGCAGCTCGCCAGGCTCAACGTGGACGTCATCGAGGCGGGATTTCCCATCGCCTCGGAGGGGGAATTCAATGCGGTGAGGCAGATTGCGCAGCAGGTCAAGGGGCCAATCATCTGCGGCCTCGCCAGGGCAACGAAAGGGGACATCGACGCCGCCTGGAATGCGATAAAACACTCAGAAAAACCAAGAATACACACCTTCATCGCGACGTCCCAGATTCACCTGGAGAAGAAGCTCAGGAAATCGAAGGAGGAGATCATCGCCATCACCGAAGAGGCCGTCGCGTACGCGAAAAGCCTCTCCAAGGACGTGGAGTTCAGCCCGGAGGACGCCGCGCGGACAGACCTCACATACATGTGCGACGTCGTGAGGGCAGCGATCAAGGCAGGGGCCACCACGGTAAACATCCCGGACACCGTCGGATACGCGGAGCCGGAGGAGTTCGGCAGCAGGATAAGGAAAATCTTCGAGCTGGTGCCGGAAGCGAAACACATAGTGATCAGCTGCCACTGCCACAATGACCTGGGGCTGGCGGTCGCCAATTCATTGGCGGCCATCCAGAATGGCGCCACGCAGGTGGAGTGCACGGTCAACGGCATCGGCGAGCGGGCAGGCAACGCGTCCATGGAAGAGATCGTCATGAACCTCAGGACGAGGAAAGACTACTTCAGGAACTTCTCCACGGGCATCAACACCAAGGAGATCTACAAGGCCTCGCGCATGGTGGCGGACTTCACGGGCATCGCGGTGCAGCGGAACAAGGCCATCGTCGGAGCCAATGCATTCGCCCACGAGGCGGGCATCCACCAGCACGGCGTGCTGTCGGACAAGTCCACCTACGAGATCATGACTCCCGAGGAGGTGGGATGGATGGGGGAAGGCATCGTGATGGGCAAGCATTCCGGGAAGCACGCGACAGAGGCCATCCTGAAGGAGATGGGCTACGGCTTCTCCGCGGAGCAGGTGGACCTCGTCACCACGCGCATAAAAACGCTCGCGGACAAGCAGAAGCAGGTGATGCGGGATGACATCATCGCCATCGCGAACGACATCGCCGGAGCGCTGGCAGAGGAGCAGAACATCATCCAGCTCGAGGAAGTCCGGGTCAGCACGGGCAACAAGGTGCAGCCGACCGCCCACGTCACCCTCATCATGCGCGGCCAACTCAAGACCGGAGAAGGCAGGGGCGTCGGCCCCGTCGACGCGGTCTCCAAGGCGATAAGCGCGATCATCGGGCCGTCCATCTCCCTCAAGGAATACAACCTCAAGGCCATAACGGGAGGGACAAACGCGCTGGCGAACGTCTCCATCACGGTAGAGGACGACAAGGGAAACGTGTTCTCCTCAGAGGCAGTGGACGAGGACGTCATCATGGCATCGGCGAAGGCGCTCGTCAAGGGCATCAACCGGGCCATTTCCACCAGCATACAGAGGCAGGCGGGACTATGAAAGGGAGCGAGGTCATCGTCAAGTGCCTGCTGAAGCAGGACGTGAAGCACATCTTCGGCATCACCGGAGGGGCGGTCATCCCGCTCTATGACGAGCTCTACCATTACCAGGACAGGATACGGAACATCATCTGCCGGCACGAGCAGGGCGCGGCGCACATGGCCGCGGGCTTCGCGAGAGCCTGCGGCAAGCCGGGCGTTGCCGTCGCCACCTCAGGACCCGGGGGCACGAACCTCATCACCGGCATCATGGACGCGTTCATGGACTCCACGCCCATGGTGGCGATGGCCGGGCAGGTGCCGACCTCCCTCGTCGGCAACGACGCGTTCCAGGAGACGGACATGATGGGCCTTACCCTTCCCATCACCAAGCACAACTTTCAGGTGAGAAACCCGGAGCACATCGCAGACACGCTCCTCAAGGCGTTCAAGATCGCGACCGAAGGACGGCCGGGACCGGTCTACGTGGACCTGCCCAAGGACGTGCAGAACGCGGAAGTGAAGGGAGAGATCCCGGACAAGGTCGAGATACGCTCGTACAGGCCTACGTTCAGGCCCAATCCCCTCCAGATAAAGAAAGCCGTGGAGACCATCCTCAAGGCAGAGCGCCCGGTCATCATCGCGGGCGGGGGATGCATCATCGCCGGCGCGCAGGACTCTCTCATAGAATTTGCCAATCTCTCGTGCATCCCGGTCAACACCACGACCATGGGCAAGGGCATCTTTCCCGAGAGCCATCCGCTCTCTTTGGGAGTGATGGGCATGCACGGCGAGGAGCAGGCCAACTACGCGGCCATCAACACGGACTGCATCATCGCCGTCGGGTGCAGGTTCTCCGACCGCATCACGGGAGACACGCGCCTGTTCGCGAAGGACGCGAAGGTCGTCCACGCGGACGTCGATCCGACTGAAATCGGGAAAAACGTGCGGGTGGACATCCCCATTGTCGGGGATGCGAGGGAAGTCCTGAAGATGTTTGCGGCTGTCTTCGCCGAGCTCGCAGTGAAGAAGGAGAACAGGCACGAGCCATGGATAAAGAAGCTCCGGGAGCTCAGGGAACTCACCCATGCGGAGGAGGACAAGGCGGCAGCGGGAATGACCCAGGCAAACCTCCTGAGGATGCTCAACAGGTTCAAGCAGGAGAGCGACATCTTCACCACCGGAGTCGGGCAGCACCAGATGTTCGGAGAACATTACCTTACCTTCACCAGGCCAAGGACGTGGATCACCTCGGGAGGCGCGGGCACGATGGGCTACGGCTTGCCCGCGGCATTGGGCGCGAAGGTGGCGATGCCGGACAGGAACGTCTATGATCTCGATGGGGACGGCAGCTTCCAGATGACCAGCCAGGAACTGGCCACGGCCAAGCAGTTCGGCATCAAGGTGGTGCCGATCATCATGAACAACAAGTGCCTCGGCATGGTGCGGCAGTGGCTCGAGATCTTCCAGGGCAACAGGCAATCGGGGGTGCATTACGCGAACTTCAACCCGGATTTCGTCAAGCTCGCGGAAGCATACCATCTTAAGGGCATCACCGTCGCCAGGGAATCCGAGTTCCTCCCTGCGCTGGAGGAGGCGAAACAGAGCGACGAGACCGTGGTCATAGACGTCCACGTGCAGGAAGAGGAGAACATCCTGCCCATGCTCCCGCCGGGCAAGGGGCTGCAGCACATCATCGGCGGCAGGACCGTGTTCCGGCAGAACTGGGACGACGTGAAGTGAGGGCAGCATGTACGACGACAACATCACGCATTACCGCAAGCACCAGCACACCATCACGCTGATCGTATCGAACGAGCCGGGCATGCTCGCGCGCGTCGCCGGGCTGTTCATGCGCAGGAACTTCAACATCGAGGCGCTCACCGTCGCGCAGTCGACAAAGCCCGAGATATCGCGGATGACCATCTCCTTCAAGGGAGACGACAAGGTGTACGAGCAGCTGGCGAAGCAGCTCAACAAGGTGGTCAACATCGTCAAGGTCAGCGACCTGCCGCCTGACATCTCGATCATCAGGGAGCTCGCGCTCATCAAGATTCACACGAAAGGCCCGGAGGAGCAGAAGCAGCTCATGGCGTACTGCCAGGCCCACGAGGCGAAAGTCGCGCATGTGAACCGGGACGACATGACCGTGGAGATCGTGGGATCGCCGCACAAGATCGACTCGTTCCTGGAACTGGTGAAGCCCATGGGCATCAAGGAGCTTGCGCGGACAGGAGCCACCGGCCTTTTCCGCGGGAACACCGGCTTCGAGAAGCTCTGACAATAACGCATCAATCACACTCTCCAACGCGAGGGAGCCCAGGAGAAGAGGCAGCATCACAGTACGATACCGTAACGAGCGCGCCGAGCGGTGCGAGAGCGTCCCCCATGCCCTCATAGGCGGCCTTTGAGCCAAGAACACAGCCCAGGAAATGCAATGGGAAAAGAAAACCTGTTCAACAAGGTCTGGAAGCTGCACACGGTGAAGGAGCTGCCAGACGGCCGCACCCAGCTCTTCATCGGGCTGCACCTCATCCACGAGGTCACCACCCCCCAGGCCTTCAGCATGCTGCGCGAGCGCAACCTCACGGTCGCGTATCCGGAGAGGACGTTTGCCACCGTGGACCACATCCTGCCCACGCACACCCTGAAGAGGCCGTTCATCGACGTCGAGGCGGAGGGCATGATCTCCGCGCTGGAGCACAACCTCCGGGGATCGGGCATCCGCTTCTTCGATCCTTCCTCTGGGAAGCAGGGCATCGTGCATGTCATCGGCCCTGAACTGGGGCTGACGCAGCCGGGCATGACCATCGCATGCGGGGACAGCCACACGAGCACCCATGGGGCGTTCGGCACCGTGGCCTTCGGCATCGGGACGAGCCAGGTGCGCGACGTGCTCGCCACACAATGCCTGGCCATCCAGAAGCCGAAGGTGAGGAGGATAACGGTCACCGGCTCCCTGGGCAAGGGATGCTTCGCCAAGGACGTCATCCTTAACATCATCAGGACGCTGGGAGTGAAGGGGGGCATCGGCTATGCCTATGAGTATGCGGGCCCGGTCCTCGATCGGATGTCCATGGAAGAGCGGATGTCCATCTGCAACATGAGCATCGAAGGAGGAGCGCGGGCAGGATACGTGAATCCGGACGAGACCGCGTTCTCCTATCTCGAGGACCGGGAGTTCTCGCCCAAGGATGAAGAGTTCGCGCGCGCGGTGAGCTGGTGGAAAAGCATCGCCTCTGACCCCGATGCGGAATATGACGATGAAGTCACTCTCAACGGCTCTGCCATCTCCCCCATGGTGACCTGGGGCATCAACCCCGGCCAGTCCGTTCCGGTTGACGGCGCGTTCCCCAGGCTCGGCGAGCTTGCTGCGGAAGAGCGCAAGACAGCGGAGGAAGCGTATGCCCACACCGGATTCCATCCCGGAGAGCGGATCCGGGGCACGAAGATAGACGTCGCGTTCATCGGCTCGTGCACCAATGCGCGCATCTCGGACCTATGGGAAGCCGCGAAAATCGTGGAAGGCAGGCGCGTCGCCAAAGGGATAAAGGCATTGGTCGTCCCGGGCTCGCAGCAGGTCAAGCGCACGGCAGAGGAGGAAGGCCTCGACAAGATATTCATCGACGCGGGATTTGAGTGGAGAGGGGCGGGATGCTCGATGTGCCTTGGCATGAATCCCGACAAGCTCGTCGGCAGGCAAATCTGCGCCTCGTCCTCCAACCGGAACTTCAAGGGCAGGCAGGGCAGCGCCGCCGGCATCACGCTCCTGATGGGCCCTGCCATGGTGGCCGCGGCCGCGATAGAAGGCAAGGTGGCGGACGTGAGGGACTACCTATGAGGGAGGCTAGGAGGACCATAAGGACCATGAGCGCTATCCAAAACCAAAATCCGGAAATCAGGGAAGTCCGGGGCAGGGCACTCCCGCTGCCGAGCAACGACATCGACACCGACCAGATCATCCCTGCAAGGTACCTCAAGGCAATCACCTTCGATGACCTCGGAAATCATGCGTTCCGCGACCAGCGCTTCGCCGCGGACGGCTCCCCGAAAGATCACCCCTTCAATGACCAGAGATATGCGGGAGCGTCCATCCTGGTGGTGAACAAAAACTTCGGCTGCGGCTCCTCACGGGAGCATGCGCCCCAGTCGCTGCTGCGCTTCGGCATCAGGGCCATCATCGGCGAGAGCTTCGCCGAGATCTTCGCGGACAACTGCACCACCATCGGCATGCCGACGGCAACTGCCTCCAAAGAGGACATCGAGAACCTGATGTCCGTCATCAGGGAGAACCCCGCGCTCGATCTCGAGCTCGACATCGAGAACAACGAGGCGAGGTATCTTGATTTCTCCATCCCGGTCACGCAAAAGGAATCGGCACGCACGGTGCTCTCGCAGGGCACCTGGGACTCGGTCTCGCTGCTCCTCAAGAACAGGGAGAAGACGGACGAGACCGCACGGGCATTGCCTTACCTCAACCACTTCAGATAACTCACCCTCATGGCAACTGACAACACCCATACCATCGCGGTCCTGCCAGGAGACGGCATAGGGCCCGAGATAATGGACGCGGCGCTGCACGTCCTCGGCGCGGTCTCGAAGAAGCACGGCATGACGCTGAAGTACCTCCATGCGGACGTCGGGGGAGCCGCCTACGACAGGCACGGCACCGCCCTCCCGGAGGAGACGCTCAAGGCGTGCGAGGCCGCGGACGCCATCCTCCTTGGAGCCGTCGGCGGCCCGAAATGGGACAGCCTGCCGGACGACCAAAAAGTGGAGCGGACTTCCCTCCTGCGCCTGAGAAAGCACTTCGACCTCTTCGCCAATTTCCGCCCGGCCGTGGTGTACCCGCAGCTGGCCAGCGCCTCACCCCTAAAGCCATCCATCGTCGGCAGCGGCTTCGACATCCTCATCGTGCGGGAGCTGAGCAGCGACGCCTATTTCGGCAAGCGCACGCTCGGAGACGAGGAGGCGTCCGACATGATGACCTACCGGAAGCACGAGGCGGAGCGCGTGGCGAAGGTGGCATTCGAGGCGGCGCGAAAGCGCAAGAAGAAAGTCACCTGCGTCGACAAGGCGAACGTGCTCGCTTCGAGCATCCTGTTCCGGAGGTATGTCACGGAAGTCTCCAGGCAGTATCCCGATATCACCCTGGAATTCATGTATGTGGACAACGCGTCCATGCAGCTCATCAAGAATCCCCATAACTTCGACGTCATCGTGACCACGAACATGTTCGGCGACATCCTCAGCGATGAGGCGGCCATGCTCACCGGCAGCATCGGGCTGCTCGCCTCGGCGTCGCTCAACGGCAAGTCCTTCGGCATGTACGAGCCCGCGCACGGCAGCGCCCCCCGCATGGCGGGCAAGGGCATCGCGAACCCCGTCGCCCAGATCATGAGCGCGGCCATGATGTTCACCTATTCCTTCAGCAGGCCGGACATCCACGCGTCCATCGAGCGCGCGGTGATGGCCGCCCTCGGCGAATGCAGGACGAAGGATGTCATGGAGCCGGGCAAGAGGGAAGTCTCGACGCAGGAGATGGGGAAGGCCATCGCCAGGCACGTTTGACTCTCGTAG
>DUHN01000029.1:0-3896 GCA_013330825.1 Candidatus Woesearchaeota archaeon
ACCACTCCCCGACGCTCAACGAAAGCAAAAGGTTTAAATAACTTGATGGGGAAGAAAAGGGCAGGAGGCATGCACATGGGATACTGGACAAAATATTTCTCGACATTGTTCAAGGGAGTCGGCATGATGTCGTTCAAGCAGCGCTGGAACGCCCGCAAGGTGGTCAATGACTTGCGGAAGGCTGACAAGATCCTCTTCAAGAAGCTGCCGGAGGAGATAGAGCATACTCACCAGGTCACCAAAGCGCTGCGTGACGAGGCGCATGCAATGAACAATCTCAGAGGTGCCGCAAATCATGCCTTCAAGCTCATCTATGAGGCGGAAGTGCAGGAGGATGCACTTATTACCTCCATCAATAAACTGCGGAAAGCGCTTTCTGGATTGAGTTTGGGAAATGCAGGGCTCCGTCACGTAGAGGGCCAGCTCATCGAAGGGATGGTTGAAGCGATGAAACGCGCAGATGAGGAGGAGCGCGAAGCGTATAAGGATGTCATGGCTGTCATCATAGAAGCGCAGAAAGGGGACGATGTCCTCAGGCAGGTCATTCGCCAGCGGTTCCAGACATTAAAGAGCCAGACGGCCCTGGCGAAATGGGCCGCGAGATTTGAAGTGAAGACCACGGCAAAGCAGATCAGGACCATCAATGCCATCGCGGCCAAGCTCCCGAGCCTCAAAGGTGGCAGCCTGGCCAAAAAACTGCCTGATTTGCTTACTCAAGCCAAGTATGCCATCCATGACGCATTTCACGAATCCTTCCTCATCCAGAAGAGGGCAATATACTGGATACTGAATGTGCTGTACAACCTTTACCTGTTGCGGGACATGGGCTATCGATACGTCAAGTCGCACTTCATGCCGGAGAAGCCGCAGGCGGAAGAGGTGCGGCACATTGACGAGATCATCGCGCACATCCTCAAGGATTTCCGCACGGTCGCCCAGGGATACCGCATCATCATCAGCCATCTGGAGTCTGGCGAGAAAGAGCTCCAAAAGATTGAGCAGCAGGCGATGGCCAGATAGATTGCCAAAAAGAGGTTGTTAGACAATGATGCAGACCCGGGATTGGGTTTCCGGAATAGTCGGGCTACTCATCTTTCTCCTCGGATTGTTCCCGTTCCTGCACTCGTTCGGCCGCGGCCCGGGCTGGTGGGGATTCTCGCTGCCCGTGGCGCTGCTGGGGTGGGTCGTCGCGATCGGCGGCTTCTACCTCGTCGTCAATTCCTTCATCGAGATCACGAACAGCAACATCGTGGGCTGGGCGAGCCTGATCGTTGCGGCCGTCATCAGCCTCCTGGGCGTGCTCCATGTCCTGGGCAGCATCGGGAAGCTCTCCGGGTTCCTCGCGGTGCAGTGGATCCCCAGCATCATGTTCGACATCACCTTCATGGTGCTCGGGCTGTTCCTGATGATAGCCACTGTGGCGATGGAGCTGTAGGATGAAGCTGACCGTTGCCGTCGAGGACTGCATCATCGGGGCAGTCATGGGCCTGCTCATGGTCGGGCTGAGCGGCAAGTTCTTCTCCCTGAAGCTGCCAGACATCCTGTATGCGCTTGGCTTCGGGCTGTTCCTGGTGTTCATCATCCTCGACCTGATCAACGAGATCGCGAACTTCAGCGGGTCCATGATGATCATCTTCCTGACATTCGCGCACAACATCATCGATGCCGTCCTGACGGTGGCGTTCATATCGAAATTCACCGCATACACCATACCCTACATCACCGACTACGCCGTCCCCTTGCTTTCGACTCCGGAGGGAATGTTCTATGCCGGAGCGTTTCTTGTCGTCGCGAACGCCATCTGGATCTTCACGGCGCCGATGCATGCCTGAGGATAAGTCATGCCCCATCATCGGCGCGCGGAAAGGAAGCAATGTCTATTATTTTCTCGGATGCAACGGCATCGGCTACCGCGTGTATCCGTATGGCGCTAACCCTTCTTTCAGGCGTGATGGGGTACAAACGGGTTGACAGGGACGAACATGCGATGGCGGAAATTCTGTCCCCTAACCGTAAAACGCTGCAGCAATGAGCAGTTTAGAATTCCTCAACCCCAGGCCTACGGCGTCGCAGCCTTGCAGAACGGGAATGGCATGCTGACGTAGCCCTGCGCCCATAAAATGGCGAGGACCGCGCCGATGATCATGGCGATGACGAAGAGGGAGACCGGGTGGGTGACGAATGCTTTCCTGTCCATGGCAATCACTTGCAGAAGGGGAACGGCACGTTGACGATGCCCTTCGCCCACAGCACGACGAGCACAAAGCCCAGGATCAGGCCGATGACGAACAGGCCGACCGGATGGGTGACAATGCCTCTTTTGTCCATATCCCCATCCCCGATACGCTAAATATTTAAATATTTCTGTTTTGGGTTTTCCATCATGGACATCCAGCTCAACGCGAAAATCCAGAATCCGCGCATCATCCTCGGGTTCCCGGGCTTCGGCCTGGTGGGCAGCATCGCGGTGGAGTTCCTGATCGACCATCTCACGACGGAGAAAGTGGGCAGGATGCTCGTCCCGGAGATGCCCGCGATGGTGGCCATCCACCAGAAGAAGGTCATCGACGCCATCTCCCTGTACCATGACAAGCAGGACAACCTGCTGTTCGTGCACGGCATCAATGCCCCCCGCGGCCTGGAGTGGGAAGCCGCGTCCCAGGTGGAGAAGCTCGCCGTCCAGGTGAAGGCGAAGGAGGTCATCTCGCTCGAAGGCGTCGGTTCCGGGGACCCCAAAGGGCAGCCGCAGGCGTATTTCCATGCGACGGACGAGAAGACGGCTTCCCAGCTGGCGGGCATGGGCATAAAGCCGCTGGAGGAAGGCATCATCATCGGGCTGAGCGCGGCATTGCTGTCGACGAGGGATTTGCCCATCACCTGCCTGTTTGCCGAGACCGCGTCCGAGCTGCCGGACAGCAAGGCGGCTGCCGAGATCATCAAGGTGCTGGATCGGTATCTTGGCCTGGAAGTGGATTACAAGCCCCTGTTGGTGCAGGCGCAGAAGTTCGAGCAGAAGCTGAAGGGGCTTCTTTCCCAGAGCCAGAAGGCGCAGGAGATGAGCGAGAAGAAGTGGATGAGCTATGTTGGATGATTTTTTATAGTTAAAATGTGATATTTTGGCTTTTTAGCCTCTATAAAGGTGATATTCATTCTTTATTCTCTGGTGCCTAACTTTTGTACACTCACTTTAGCATTCTTGATATGCCTACCATGGGGATTTCCAAGCGAGTTTCCCATACGAATGCTCATCTTTGCCTTCGGAAGATGGTTTTGGCCTGGTTTTATGGGTCTGTGCTGCGCTGAGTCGCCTCGTTCCTTCAGCCTTTCCTGCAGATGAGGATCTCTTTGCCCTGTGATATCCTCTTTGAATGCTCACTTTTCGTTCTATGATACTTGCATTAGGCTGTTTTTGACCTCATTTTCCTTGCAGAAATGGGGGTTTTGAGCGGCAGGGCTGTTTTGTCCCTCCAGCCGGCCCCAACGCGCCAAAGAAGGCTGACTGCCTGGAAGCATTCCGGCAGGGGGTTGCCCTGGCTTCCCGTTTCCACCCTCACTCCGGCTGACTGCTTCCGACACTACCCTAGGTTGAGGGAGTCTTGCCTTTCTCCTCTCCCTCCCCAACAAATGGCATGGTTCCTTCAGTATTGGCCGTTCATGGGTGTTTTTGTTTCATTTTAACTCTCACTTTTCATTCACAAACTTCAATAAAATACTTTAATTTTCTATATAGCAATTATTTTTGAAGGGATTAATGTATAATTTAAAGTATGTTTTGTAATAATTTCTTTGTATAAATATTGTTTTAAAGATTATTATACAAAATAGATTTATTAAAATATTTAAATTAAATATTATTTCTTAAAAAGTGTTTTGTTTTATATTTGTATAACTAATAA
>DUHN01000029.1:3927-5591 GCA_013330825.1 Candidatus Woesearchaeota archaeon
GTTGCGGACACGCCTGCTGAGCGTGCTGAAGGGCTGATGTTCCGCCCTGCCCTTGGCGAGAACGAAGGCATGTGGTTCGTGTTCGATGCCGCGCAGCCGTACCAATTCTGGATGAAGAACACGCTCATTCCATTGGATATGGTTTTCGTGGGCGAGGACATGAGGATTGCCGATATCCTCAAAGCGGATCCTTGCCTTGCGGAGCCGTGCGCGCGGTACACGCCCCGCGCCCCTGCCCGGTATGTGCTGGAGATCAGCCAGAATGCGACTGACCGGCAGGGCATCCGGATCGGGGATGCTGTCCGGGTTGGGTGATTTTTTGGTTTCCGGGACATGCGGGAAAAGCCGCGGCTGGATCTTCATGGGGGAGCCGCGGGCCTTCCGGCAGAAACAGGGCGCCGGACGGCTTTTCCCGACGACAGATGAGGGGGCTGTGTGAGAAGCGCGTGTAACGTAGGCACGTTAAGCGAAGAAGAAAAGAGGAAACGGTGCTTGGGACTATAG
The DNA here is from genome assembly GCA_013330825.1 of Candidatus Woesearchaeota archaeon. Classification (GTDB taxonomy): domain Archaea; phylum Nanobdellota; class Nanobdellia; order Woesearchaeales; family GW2011-AR4; genus GW2011-AR11; species GW2011-AR11 sp12027u. The sequence continues at coordinate 4,432 of DUHN01000029.1, forward strand.
AAAACAGACATTAGGCGAACGGTTTTTGCAGAGAGAAAATAGATATTTTTATATAGTTTTGAGGGATTGGAGTTTGATGGAAACGGTGACTATCTCAAAGGCGGAATATCGAAGACTGAAAAAGCTTGAAACGGTAGATCAAGACTTATTGAACCAGCTCGTCAGCAGCCTCAAAGATCTGAAGCACGGCAGATTCAAGCGACTTGCCTAGTCGGCTCAAAAAGTGCACTTTTCCTGCGCCAATATTGTTTGAGGCGACTTTTGGCAAAATCACAGAAAATTATTTAAACATTCAAACGTGAAACATGCCCATGGCAAGCGATACCATAAATATATCAAGGGATGAGTACGAGTTGCTCGTGAAGTGCAGGCATATCGTGCAATCTGAATTCGAGGAGAATTTTTCAGAGAAATTCATAAAAGCCGTCATGAAAAGCGAAGAGGATTATCGAAAAGGCAAGGTTGTCAGGATCAGGAATTCTCAGGAAAGAAGGAAGCTTTTTGATGCGATGTAGGTCGCGATGGCATACAAGGAAGTCCATACGCAGGCATTTCTTGATGATGTGAAAGACGCCAAGAAGGACAAGGTCCTCATTGAGCGCCTGCACAAAAAGATGGACGAGATTCTGGAGAATCCGGAGCATTATCCTCCGAAGCAGTATAATCTGAAAGGCAAGAGGGCAGTTCACGTTGGTTCATTCGTTGTGGTGTTTGAAATCAAGGGATCAGAGGTTGTTTTTCACCGCTTCAAGCACCACGATTTTGCGTATTCGTGATTTTGCCAAAAGGGCGTTTAACGTTCAACACGTTAAGCGCAGTTGGATAGAGAAGAAAGGGACTGAAACTATCATCGTAGGACATTATGCGGACTTTTTCGTGGCGCGCATTGGCGGCGCCTAGAATTTAAAGCCATTATTATCAAGTAGTGAAGATAGGAATATTTTTAAATAATCATGATTTCCCCTCTCCAGGTGGTTGTTATGGCAGAATATGCTCTCAAAGACGTGAAGATTGGTGATCTTATCGTATCAAATGGGTTCCAAGGTGTTGCTTTAGGGGTAAATGCCCCCGCATGGCAAAGTGGAGGCCATTTGGGACTAAATCCTTCAAGAACAGGAGACGATGCTTTGCTTTTCTACAGGAGATTCACTTCTGCTAAA
>DUHN01000048.1 GCA_013330825.1 Candidatus Woesearchaeota archaeon
ATGACCATAGGGGACGTCATCCGCAAGTATCCCGCGGCCATCGAGCCGCTGCAGGACGCCGGTGTCCACTGCGTGGGATGCCACGTCTCCTACTACGAGACGCTCGAGCAGGGCTTCAAGGGCCACGGCATGAGCGACGAGGAAGTGGATGCGGTCATCACGAGCATCAACAAGGCCATCGCCGAGTACGGCGACATGGCGGAGAAAGACCTCCTCGTCACCAAGAAGGCAGCCGCGAAGCTGCTCCAGATCCTCAGGGAGAACAACAAGGAAGGCTTTGGGCTGAGGGTTGCGGTCGTGCCCGGCGGCTGCTCCGGATCCCAGTACGGCCTCGAGCTGGACGGCGCCACCAAGGAGGACGACAAGGTCATCGAGGAGAACGGCGTCAAGATAATCATTTCAGGCGAGCACATGGCATTCCTGAAGGGCAGCAAGATAGATTTCGTCGAGACCCTGCACGGCGGCGGATTCAGGATATCCAATCCCAATGTCCAGTCAAGCTGCGGCTGCGGGCAGTCGTTCCATTAGGGGCCGTTGTTTGCTTCCTTGTTCTTCCCCGGGAATCCTCGAAAACAGATATATTTATATAGAAGTCCTTTCCAGAACAGGCCATGAATAAACCCACAAAAGCAATCTTGCTTGTTCTGCTTCTTGTGCTGATGGCGTTTTCTCTGTCCGCGTGTCAGGAGAAGCAGCAGCAGCAAAGCATCACCCCTGATACACTCGCACAGGTGCAGAGTTGCATCAACAAGTGCAATCAGGATGCGCAGAAGGCCCAGCAGTCCAATCAGACCGTCAACGTGGACTGCAACAAGCAGTGCACCGGCGCATAGCTCTTCAGGATATTCTTTGTTTTATTTTGCTTTGACCATGCAGTCAGATGTTCTTGGAGCGCTCCCAGATGATGCATTGAGCGGAACTTTCCCGGAAAGGTTACCTTGCTCTCATTATCTTCCTCATCATCTCACTCTTCATCACTTGAATCCGACCGGTATGGGCGCACTCGCCCCGTTCTGCCCCTCGCAGGACACATAGACTTTCTGCGCCGTGTTGGGGATGGTCTCCCTGCAGGCGAATACGCCGATGTGGCCTGGCAGGTACAGGATGTCGGTCTCTTCTGCCGCGCAGCTCAGGTTGCCCATCTCCGCAAAGGCCTGGCCTTCCCCGCCGTACCTGCAGGAGGAGAACGGCCGGTCGGTGTAGAAATTCAGGAGCAGGCCCCCGCTCACCGGCTCCACCTGCGCGGAAACGATCTCCGGCGGATGCTGCTCCTCATTCCTGAGCTGGATGGCCATGGCATACTGCTTGTCCATGTCTATCCCCCTCTGGTCCATGCAGATGATGTAGACCTCGACGCCCCCCATGCCCAAGAATGACAGCGGCGGGAAACGGAGGGTGCCGTTGTAGGACGACTGGTAGCCTTCCCCGTTGAGGGAGATGTCCGGCAGGAAGAAGGGCATCGCCGAGCGCGCCGAGGGGGGGAAGAACGGCGGGAACGCGCTGAGGTGGCAGCGCGTCCTCTCTGACGTCGCGAAGGAGAATGTCACCGGGCTGTACGCGGGAACGGGTGATAATATCTCCTGGGTGATCTTGTCCCCTGCTTTTTTTTCCTTCACGAGGTATTTGTCCACGCTGAAATTGATGATGGCGGGCGCAGAATCCCCCCCGAATTCCATGGATGAGCACCCGGTGGCAGGGTCGAAGCGGCAATTGCTGCCGAGGCTCCTGCATTTGTACTCCGTGCAGGGATACGCTGCGGATGCGCCGCATGACTTGCAGTCTCCCCGCTCAGGGCGCCAGACCGAGCATTGGGCGCTTCCTCCAGAGAGGCCCTGGGGTATGGGAGCAGAGATGATCTGGGACGCGTCAGCCGGCAGGGGAAGGGTGAACTGATTGCCCTTCTTGTCATACCCCGCGTCCCCGTACACCCATTGGTCGACGACAATCTCCGGATTCCAGTAGCCGAGTTCGGAAATCTTGTCCACATAATTCCGGCTGTTGCCGCAGTCTCCCAGGCGGAGGCAGTACAATGCGGCCGCATCCCCCCATGACTGGGGCAGCCATTGCCCTTCCTCGTTCTTCTGGATGTTGCCCCGGTTGCACACCGGCTCGCCGGTCCCTTCCCAGAACTTGAATCCAGGGGGGACGGCGGGGTGGCATTTCTTGTCGAAAAAAAGGAACCCTGACCAGTAGCAGTCCCGCTGCGACGTGTCCTCGCAGGCCTGCTTGGTGCCCTGCTCCGCGCAGTCTTCCCACCTGTTGACCCTGCATTTCGCCTTGGCCGTCCCGCTCACGGACCCGGACCCTGAAACGCAGATCTCTTCCCGATAGTCGCGGCAGGGAGTGACGTATTCCCTTCCGTCCACGCAGGAATGGAGATACTGCCGCGTCCCCACATAGTCGCGGCCGAATCCGGTGATGCTCTCGTAGCCGCACCACGACTCCCCGCTCTTCCGCGGTCCGCTGGTGAAGTTGTTGGTGGCATAGCTATAGGTGCGGGCGCAGCCCTCCGACGGGCAGATTGTCTGGGAGCAGGAGACATCGCCGTCGAAGAATTCTCCCCCGCACGACTCCCGCGAGACGATGGAGCATCCGCCTGCTGTCTTGCAGCATCCCTCGCCGGTGACGGCCCTGTTCTCCGGGCAGGCGCAGGCGGGAGACTGCTGGTACATGCCTTCCAGCGCGGCGCATGCCGCCTCGGCGGCGTTCTTGTGGCAGACCCCTTCAGGGGTTGTGCAGCATCCGCTCTTCCCCAGCGAGTAGGCCTCCTTGCCGGCCGTCTCCCTTCCCTGGATGGCTGCCTGGAAGACGTCCTCCTTCTGCGTGCGCGGATCGAACAGGGATACCCTAAAGACGGTGTGGGGATACGGGGTGAATTTCTCTATCGTGATGCCCGGATGGGAGAGCATGTAGCCTTCCTTGTCGAAGGCGCCTTGTATGTCCTTGTTCACGATGTCTATCGCGGTCCGCCGGAGGTTCTCGAGGGGGAATTCCAGCACGGCGCTGAAGTCGGTGAACTTGAGAGTGTATGCGGGCTTCTCAAGGGTGAGAGGATACGATAGCCGGACTGTCACATCCTTCACGCCTATCTGTACTATGGCGCTTGGCTCCCCTTTGGTGGTGGAGAATCCCTGCTCTGTCCAGATTCCTTCGTCAATGCAGTGGAGCACCGCAGGAAGGACGGCCCCGCCAAGCTCTTGTTCCATGTCCTGCCTTGTCTTGATGAGGGCATCATACCCTCCTTTCCCGTATTGCGCATAAGGAGCGACCTGCTTTCCCCTAAAGCTGACTGGGGAGGAGAGGAGCGATCCTCCTCTCTGGGCGAATTCCTTGATGACGGGCAGGGAGCCTTCGCGTATGCATCCTTCGACATAATTGGTGATGATTGCCTTGTCTTCCGACGCGGTGCCACCTTTCCCGAGGTCGGACGCGAGCTTGTCCTTCGCCGTCCCTGAAAGGGCCGTGAAGAGCGCGATGGCGCCGAGCAGCAGGACAACCCCTATGATGAGCACGATGCTGATCTGGGATTTTTTGAGGTATGGGGAAAGGCAAGGGATAGCGCCATTATCGTGAGCGGTGCAGCGACGGGGAAAACGAGGCGGAAGGGGATGCTCCCTACGGGAAGGGGCCGCCCTTCTGATCGCAACAGCGAAGAGCGAGCTGGCGCTATCCCTGCTGTAGTCAGATTCCTGGCCATATTTTTCCTTACGCATTGTCTATCCCCTTCACCCGCTCGCAGGCTTCCTTCAGATACGCATCCTCGATGTCATTGCAGATCTCCTTGGCGCCGGTGACCGCGAGGCCCGCCAGGCAGGAGTCCCTCAGCGACACGCGGCCTATGTCCATGCACAATGACGAATCATTGCGCTGCTCGGCCCGCGAGAGCAGGCAGCCATCCCGCTCGTCTCCGGAAGGGCAGGAGCCGCCTGCCAGTTCCGCATTCCCCGCGATCCCGCTGCCGGAAGAGGATGCTGCCTCGTTGCTTTGGGCGCCATTTTCCATCAAGGGAGCGGCAGCACTCTTGTTTGCCCCATTTGCCCGGGGGAGCGCATCCTGCCCGGATGCCGGAGAAGCGTTGCCTTTCTCCTGGGCAGGGGCAAGTCCTGTGTCTTTGGCGTTGCCATTCTCCCCCACGATGATGCGCAGGAACGCCGTCTTTTTCTGCCTGGATTCCTGGCTTTCCGCGGTGACGGACAGCAGGTAATCTCCCGCCTGGAGCTCTCCGGCAGGGATGATCCTGCCCAGAGACTCGATGGAGGAGCTGTCCAGCGAGACGCTTTCCGTCTTTGTCCAGGCGATCTGCTGGCTTTGCGCGTCCCGAAGCTCATAGGAAAGGAAGACGAGTCCCGGTCCCGGGGGCCGTGCGGAGACCGCGAAGGAGACATCCTTGGACGCCACCGGCGGGCCCGACAATGAGACGGTGAGGATGAACGGTGATTTCTTCGCGCCCTGATACACGGCAATCGCGACAAGGGAGGCGGCAAGAAGGAGGATGATGGCTACAAGGATAATGAAGTGAGACCTAGCCCTGTCAGAGGGAACCGATGCTGCCATTCGCCGTCTTTCTCCCTCAAAACTTTAAAAAGCTATGTTATCCTTGAGAAGTGGGTTATTTTTGTGAAGCCAAGAAGGTACGTTCGGTTATGGCCCCTCTTCCGGATCATCTTTCTTTACACGGGAAATTTTTGTATCAATAGTGCGGTATAATTCATGGGGGGTGACCTCTCCTTCAATTGCTGCATCTTCCCCTTCTTCCTGGATTCTGACTTCTTCGGGCTTATCGACATTAAAAAGCCTCCAGGATACCTTGCCTTCTTCAATGGCCTGTTTGAGCTTCTTCTCTTGCGAACTGAGCTTGCTGTCACCACTTTTCACTTCCAAAAAGATGACTTGCCGTATGTCATTTTCAGAAGCGCCATCGAAGATGATGAAGTCTATTGGAGCGCCAATGAATTTCATATCAGAAGGCCGGAAAGGGAATTTTGGAAGATAGGGGCTTACCTGCTCCCACAACTTGCCGAGCAATGTCCTCTTCGACCGTTTGACCGCATCATACCGCATATATTTTTCTGCACTTTGGATAAGCTGCTTGATTTCTGCTAAGTCATTAGTGTACTTTAGCTCCCATTCATGAGTTATCTTTCTGACAGCGATTTCATTCTTGTTTTGTGTTTCTTGCAGATGGTACTGGTATTTTTTATCCAGGGCTTCTAATTTCAATCTCCATTCCGACTCAACAACCTTCTTTTTGTCGGCCCACTTCGCCTTATCATACAGGTATTTTCCTATGAGAAAACCCGCTATTAAGCCAACAATAAGAAGGGAGAGGGAAAATCCATCCATTTTTCTATCAGGGAGAGCGGCATTAATTAAGCTTTCTAAAGAAGGAATATTTTGCTTCAATATTAACAATAAAAGTCCCCATTTGTGGATTTATTTATAAATAAACCAGAACCACTATACAAATCAATATACCTGTGTACATAAAAACGTAAGATTTAAATAGGAGTGAGCTGATGTAAACCAGCTCCAAAACACAGAAACGTTGGGAACGGTTTACGCAATGATGGCACGACCGGCAGACAATCGGAANNAACGGCAAGAAAGTCGTGCTGATTGATCTCGACCCGCAGGGCAGCGTGCACACCTGGCACACGGTCGACGCGAAAAAGAACCTCTACCACCTCATCGTCGACCAGGTCCCGATAGGGAAATGCATCTCGAACCTCGGCAAGAACTTCGACATCATCCACTGCGACGAGAAGCTCGCGGAAGCGGAAGAGTTCATGATGAGGCAGAAGGACAACTTCAGCATCCTGGAGCAGCGCTTCACCCCGGACCTTGATTATGACTACGTCATCCTCGACTGCCCTCCCTCGCTGCGCCTGATGAACCAGAACGCGCTGTTCTACGCGCGCGAGATCGTCGTCCCCTCCTCCACGGACATCCTCGGCTATGACGCCCTGCGCAAGACACTGAAGCAGGTGGAGAAGTTCAACGCCAAGTTCGGCCACAGGCTCATGGTGAGCAGCATCATCCCCACCCTGCACGATGCGCGGAGCAGGGTATGCAAGACCGTCCTCAAGCAGATGAGGGAAGAGTTCACCTCCCTCCTGGTGGTTGATCCCATCAGGCAGAACGCCAAGCTCAAGGAGGCGCCGAAAGCGCACAAATCCATCTTCAGCTACGCCAGGCGCTCGCCCGGAGCGGAAGACTACTGGAAGCTCGTCAAGCTCGTGCTGGAGAACGAGTACATGTATGACTCTCACATCAAGCCCGAGAAGCGGGAACAGGCCCTCCGGGAATACTTCGTGGAGGGCAAGAGACGCGAGATGGTAATCGTGGACAACAAGGTCACCTTCAGCTTCAAATACATCCCGCAGGTGATTTCCCACCTGAAAGGAGCCTTGGACAGCCATGCTGAAAAGAAATCAGGAGCGGAATCTGCATGAATGGCAATACGGGGCGGCAGTCTTAGGGGCTGCCTCCCTCTCATTCCTCTCGTACGACTATCAGTTTGTGTATGAGCTGATGAAGAAAGGGTGAATAGAGAGCAAAAGCCCCTCATTCAGGGAGAACGACGGCTTCTTTTCCATTGCTTATTATCCTTACCTTATCTTCGATTGATTTCAAAGACTTGAAAAAATTATTCTCTAATAGGTATACATGGGTGGTTATGACGTCTGCCTTGCTGAAAAGCCTCATCAGATCATGGACCAGGAAATGGTCCACTCTGCTTAGGGTCAGCCTTCATGCCGGGGACGCTGAGATCAACATCGTATCGTTCCTTTCTTGCGGATGTTGTCACGAAGCAATACGGACCGCCTATTCGCTCATCAGCATGCAAATTATGCTGTCGTAAGATTTCTGCTAGATGGCCCATTTTCCTTTCCTTAGGCATGGGCAAATAAGCGAGCCCCGCCAAATCACGCCCCAATTTTTCGTCACTATACCCTTGAAAATAACCGGGAATGGACCCCCAACGCTTCATAAGAAGTTCCGCTTCCTGAGTGCCCACACTCTTCAATACGGGAAGAACAACCCCCTCAGGACCGGTGATGCCAAACGCCAATTCGGAGAAGAGGCAGTTTTCGTAGTCACGTGGAATCTTTCCCCTTACATCAAATTCGGCAGTCTGGATTTTCTTGAAGGGCCTCGCCTGATACAATCCAAATGGCTCGAACCCGAATTCGATGTAGAGGCTGTGTCCGTCTGCTATGCCTTTCACCGACTCGATCTTTTTGCATTGCTCCGCCAAAAAGCCGCTGTGGTCAACAGATATGTCGCTCTCCACCATGGCTAAAGACGGGCTGATGACAGAGTGTTTTCTCTCGTCATATACGGCAAAGGAATGGCTTCGCAGCCCAAGAGTGCTGCTCAGGGGAACAGTAAAATAAGAGATGAAAATCCAATCAGGATTGTTGGGATGCCTCATCATTGCCCCTGTATATTTTGAGTCCGACTGTTCTTGGATGATGACATGCATCCGGTCGCCTAGCTCAATGCCGTGCTGCCTCGCATATTCTTTGGCCTTTTCGCCCCTTGCGCTTTCCTCCACTTCTTTGACGGCGCGGCTGAGTCCATGCTCGTTCTGCACGTACGGCACAGAATCAAAAATGCCCTCAAAACCCCAGTATTCGTGAGGGGATGAGGAGCGCACAATGACCGGCTTCCTCATGGCATTGAAATCTGCAAGCACACTACCAAGGCTATCGGCAGCTCCTTTGACAACATACCGGGGAATAGGCATATCCGGCAATGCATCCCTGATATGGTTCAGAATTGCAGCCTTTCCGCCATACTGCTGGATTTGTGCCGACGGCAACATAGAAAAGTGAATCTCCCTGCCCTATTTAAATATTTCTAAAGTTATCACTTACAAATGGTTACTAAAGAAGGAATCAGGAAAAGAAAGCTACACCCGCGCCAAGCACTCCTGCAGCATCCTCGCCGCTTCCTGCTTCCCGAGGAGGGAATGGCGCTGCGCTGCCGTCAGGAAGATGCGGAGGATGGCGGCGGCATGGCTCATCCCGGCGTACTGCGCCGCCATGATGGTGCTGTCCCCCGGGGAAAGCCCCTGGTTGGCCGTGACCTCGAGGAGATAGATCCTGCCGTCATTCCCGAGGCGGAAATCCACCCTGCCGTAGTCGCGGATGCTGAACATCTTATAGCATCTCCTGGCCAGCTGTACGAGGCGCGCCCGCTGCGCGCCCGCAATGTCCCGGGCCTCGCGGTAATAGCCGGATTCCTTCCTCCCCTTTATCCATTTGGACTCGTAGGAGAAGAACTGCTGCGTCTGGTCCTCCATGCCCGGATAGAAGACCTCGACGAGGGGGAGCACGCCCGCGGAGCCGTTGTTGCCGAGGATGCTGACCTCGATGTCCCTGCCGGGGATGTACTCCTCTATCAGCGCGGGCTGCCGGTACTGGTAGATGATTCGCCCCGCTTTCTTGCGCATGTCCTCTTCCGTGTAGGCGAGCGAGTCCTTGAAGATGCCGATGCTGTTGTGCATGGACGCGGGCTTGATGATGACCGGGAACTCGAGCGCCTGCCCGTATTCTTGCCCGCGGTTGGAGAAGACCTGCGATCTGGGGACGAGGATGCCGTGGTGCTGGGCCATGGCCTTGGCCATGATCTTGTTGTTGCACACGGACAGCGTGGAGCCGGAGGAGCCGGTGATGTTCACGCCCATCATCTCGAGCAGGGATGCGATCTGCGGCTCGTACGCGGGATCGCCGTGCAGCCGCTCGCAGACGTTGAACAGCAGGTCGAGCTTCATCGCCTGGATGCCGTCGAAGCCCGTCTTGTCCAGGTCGATGAGCAGGGGGTCATAGCCGGCCTCCTTCAGCGCGGCATGGACGGACGTCCCCATCTCCTTGAGGTCGTGCTCGACTTCCTTGTTGGAGAGGCGGTCGAATGGGCTGTAGAGGACTCCTACGTTCATCACATAACACCACACCAAAACTCATTTCGGCGGAAAACAATGCCGGCAAAAAAATTCCCGCCGCCGGGAGAGAACATTGCGTTTCTTTTCAACCACTGCATTGTCATGTACACAATAAGCAATGGTTTTCCATTGGAAAGGTAGTATTTAAACTTTTCTTTAAAATTATTTTTTCTGGATTATTTTTTCTCATCGTTGCTGCTGAAGAGGATGCTCTTTTGTGATGGTTTTGTCCTGTTTTATTTTTTCCGACGAGAATGTTCATCAGGCAAATCAAGGAGCCAGATTCCCCCGACCCTACGGATGCGGTTTTGGGAGAAAATAGTCTTTGGTGGAGTTTAAAGAAAATGAATTGACTATCACGTTCAGCCTTTCTTCCGCCAGTTTCTTGAAGGATTCTTCTGGTTCGTTTATCCGATATCGTACTGGCGTCAGAATCCCCCGCATTTTCTGGAAAATGGCATAGTTGCTGAATTCCCCATACCTTCTTTCAGTCCCTGAGACCAACAGATGGCCGCCTGGCGCGACGAGCTCTGCCATGTTTTGGAAATGTTTGTCCCTCTCTTGCTTGGTCTTGCCGCTGCCTTCGGGGAAAAAATAAAGATTGTTCATGCAGAAAACGGCATTGAAGAAGCCCTGAGGGAAAGGCGGCTGATAACCGTCCGCGATGAGGTAAGATGCACGCCTTTCTTCATTCTCCCTGTAGGGCACTTTATGATGCCACCATACCCTGTTATCAGCCATCCGGAGGGGAGGTATGATATCTATCCCAACAACCCGCGAACGGGGATAAAGCCAAGCTATCTCTTCGGTGGTATACCCTTTGGAACAACCTATGTCAAGAATATTCCCTTCCGTCAGGGAAGGAAGATCTTTTCCAAATATGCTGGAAACCCTCCCATTTTTTGTAAAATCGGAAGTAGCATAACCGTATCTTCTTCCGTAACTTCTCTTTAAGTATTCGGCAACGGTCGGCCATCCAGGCTGAATGGGGGTGTTCCATGCTTCAAATACAGGATGAGCAATTTTGAACATCGCTGGGATGCTCAACGAATCACCGTGGATTCCAAAGGCTGCCGGATTATCCCCCTTCATGCCCCATGCGCACTCCTCTACGTTTAAAAATATTTCTATTTTAACTACTAAGAAATGAGTAAAATAGACAACCACAAAGGGCGAATGTACCCTATGGCTTCACGTATGGCAGCATCATCATCAGGGCCCCTGCGATGCCGATGACGGAAAAATAAACCAGCTTGTTCCACGGCCACACCTTCGCGCCGTCGAAGTTCCAGAACGGCAGCATGTTGAACAGCGCCAGGAACGCGTTGATGTACATCCCGTAGTAGCATACCTGCGCGAGCAGCCCGGCCGGCTGGAGGTACAGCACGGAAAGGAAGCCGAAGGCGAGCGCGATGTTCGTCGCTGGGCCCGCGACGGAAATCCTCCCGTTCCTCCGCACGCCGACCGGCCCGGAGATCATGACCGCGCCGGGCGCGGCGATGACGAAGCCGAAGAACGACATCAGGATGGACACTATCAGGAACTGGTCGAACGAACGGAATTCCGCGAAGCAGCCATACCTTTGGGCGACGAGCTTGTGCGCCAGCTCGTGCAGGAGGAAGCCTATGCCGACGGTGGCGCCGGAGATGACGACGGACAGCGCGAATGCGGCCGAGAAGAGTTGGCCGCCGCTCAGCAGGATGCCGAAGGCGAGGGAGACGGCCGTCCACGCCTTGAGGATGTCCCTCAACTCGACGGATGAGGTAGATATCGTGCCGAGAAGAATCTTTTTTGGCGGAGAGAGCATCCTACGCCCCGAGGAAGATGTTGTGCTTCTCCTTGCCCTCGAGCTCGCTGAGGACTCTCCGCACGATCAGCTTCTCCGGGTCCGGCATGAGCTTGACGCGGTCCCGCATGTCCTTGAAGCTCCCGAAGGGCTTCTCGTCCCGCGCTTCCACGATCTGCCACATGTGCTTCTTGCCCAGCCCCGGGAGCAGCTCAAGCTGGTGCATCCGCGTCGAAAGGGGCTGCGACTTGTTGAACCAGTCCACGAAGCGCGCCTCCTGCTTCTTCACGAGGTCCTTGATCACAAACTCCAGCTCGCTCTTCGCCGTCGAGGTCAGCTTCCCGACGGGGAGCTTCCCGACGATGTGGTGGATCTCGTCCCGCTTGCCCTCGCCGATGTAGACCTCCTTGTAGGGCTGGAGATGGACGCCTTTCTTCGGCACGAGCTCAAGCAGCACGAAATGGTTCTTGCCGATGGCCTGCGCGATGGGCGTCTTCATGTACATCGGCCTCTCGTCGAACGGGTAGCCGTTCTGCAGGAAATCGAGGACGACGACCCACTCCTCCTTGGAGCGGTCGTAATGCCCGTGCTTCTCTTCCCCCGGCTTGTGCTCTGCTTCCATGGCTGTTTCCCTTCCATTCTGGTTATTTAAACTTTTGGATGAAGTTAACGGTCTCAAGCCCGCTCGAAAAGAACGATGTTATTTGGAGGCGAACTCTGCCACCAGGGCGGCGATCTTCTTCATGTTTTCCTGAGAAATGTTGAGCGTGTAGCCCTGAAGCACGACCTTCATGTCCTGGACGGTCGCCGGCAGCAGCTCCACGATCTTGTGGATGTGCTGCTCCCTCAGCCGCGGGATGTCCAAGGCGGCAATCTTCTTGTACAGGGTGTCCGCGTCCTTCAGCTCGGCGGAGCTCTGGAGGTATTCCTCCGTCTTGTTGGCGCGGAAGTTGAGCTCCTTGTCGCGCTTCCTGATGGCCTTCATCTCCTCCGCCAGCTGGTAGATGTTCATGGGCGTTTCCGAGAGGATCTTGATGTCGGGCATTCAGGCCACCTTCCGGAGATGCACCGGATGCACGATAAGGGTCTTCTGCTTGCCGAGGTCACTTATCCGGATCTGGCAGCATGTTCCCCGCATCCCGATGACCACTCCCGCTCTCCCGAAGAAGCGCGGGTGGTAGAATCCCTTCTGGATGGCGGGCTCGGCGATGAGGTAGACCTTGTCCCCCACGCCAAAGGACTGGAAATACTTTGACAGGCTCAGCTTGCCGCGCTGCCTAATCTCCTTCTTGAGCTTGTAGCGCGTCTTTCTCCTCATTCCGCCGATGCGCATGACCATAGAGGGGAGGATAGGGGAACGTTTTAAAAAGCTTGCGGTCAGCATTCTTTCCGCTCCTCTGCGAGTCGCGAAAGAAAAGCCTGGGGAAAAGAAAATGTTTTCGGCGGGACTAACTGACCAACAAGAACGGACACCGACGGTTGCTATGCGTAGGCAGGGCTTTCCACTGCGCCCAAGGGCTTCGGAACGAAAATGTTATTTACCTGAAACCAGACCAACAAAGCATATAAACCCCCGGGAGATTATCCCCTTATAAAGGGGGTTTGGCATGAAATGTCCCTATTGCGGCAATCCCGACACCCAGGTCATGGAGACCCGGGAGACGGAGAACCTGGACGCTACCCGCAGGAGGCGGGAGTGCATCAAGTGCGAGCGCCGCTTCACCACCTACGAGAAGGCCGACCTGGACGAGATCATCGTCGTCAAGAAAGGCGGCCGCAAGGAGAAGTTCGACCGCAGGAAGATCCTCAACGGGCTGCTGAGCGCGTGCGAGAAGCGCGTCTCCCTCGTGAAATTGGAGGAGGTGGTGGACGAGATCGAGGCGGAGCTGCGCAGGAAGGAAGTCGCGGAAGTGGAGAGCAGCGTCATCGGCAAGATCGTGATGCGCAAGCTGAAATCCCTCGACAAGATAGCGTACATCCGCTTCGCGTCCGTGTACCAGGACTTCGAGAGCCTGGCGAGCTTCAAGGAGGAGCTGGAGAAGCTGGAGCCTAAAAAGTAAGAGGGGCAGCATCAATTTTGCGAGCGGTGCATCAATTAGGAATGCGAGGCGGAGGGGGAAGTCCCTTACGGGGAAGGGCCGCCCTTCAGATTACGAAAGCAGGAGCGAGCCGATGCTGCCCCGGAACTAACCCTTATGATCATCGGACTGACAGGAAAAAACGCAGCGGGGAAGGGAGAGGCGGCAAAGCACCTCGAGCGGAAGGGCTTCGCCTATTTTTCCCTGTCGGACGAGCTGCGGGAAGAGGCGGCCAAAAAAGGGCTGGCCCACACGAGGGAAGCCATGATCGCGCTGGGGAATGAGCTGAGGTCGACGCATGGCGCCGGCTACCTGGCGTCAACCATCAACAGGAAGATAAGGGAGTTGCAGAAGCAGGGGAAGGACAGGTTCGTGGTGGACAGCATCCGCAGCGCGGGGGAGATAAAGGAGCTGCAGAGGAACGAGGATTTCGTGCTCGTCGGAATCGAAGCGAACGCTGAGCTGCGGTTCGAGCGCATGAAGAAGAGGGGGAGGCAGGGAGATGCCGGCAGTTTCGAGGAGTTCGCCAGGCACGAGGAAAAGGAGAACACCAATAATGAGTCCGGGCAGCAATTAAACAAATGTTTATCAATGGCAGCCATCATCATCGAAAACAACGGCACGCTGGAAGAGCTCTACAAAAAGATAGAGCGCGTGGCGAGGGTGTGACATGGCACGGGTAAGCTGGGAAGAGTATTTCATGAACATCGCGAAGCAGGTTGCCACGAGAAGCACCTGCGAGCGGAAGCACGTGGGCTCGGTGATCGTGAGGGACAGGATCATCCTTTCCACCGGCTATAACGGCTCCATACGGGGCATGCCGCACTGCGACGAGATGGGCCACATGATGGAGAACGGGCATTGCGTGGCCACTATCCACGCCGAGGCCAACGCCGTGCTGCAGGCCGCGAGGAACGGCGTCCGGATAGAGGGCGCGGAAGTCTACATCACCGCTTCCCCCTGCTGGCAGTGCTTCAAGATGCTGGCCAACGCCGGCGTGAAGAAGATATTCTACGGGGAGTTCTACCGGGACGAGCGCATCTTCGAGGTGGCCAAGAAGATAGGGATTGAGCTGGTGCACATCAAGGTGGACCAGGCCACATTGTAGGTTTCGTTCTCTTCAGGTCGTTGTGTTGCTCTTTTCATTACCATTACATGCCAAAAACAAAAGATTAAAAAGATAAAACACAATGGAGGCGACAATGGCAAAGCGTACAGGCAAAGTCGCCATCATCGGCGCGGGCTTCGTGGGCAGCACGGCAGCGTACGCGCTGCTGATAGAGGGGGCGGCCTCCGAGATCACCCTCATTGACCGGCACCTCCAGAAGGCGGAAGGCGAGGCCATGGACCTGCGGCATGGGCTGCAGTTCAGGGCGGATTCCCGCGTCACGTACGGGACTTCCTACTCCTTGTGCAGGGACGCGGAGATCATCGTCGTCTGCGCAGGCGCGCACCAGGAGAAGGGCGAGACCCGCTTGGATCTGGTGAAGAAGAACGCCGCGATGTTCAGGGAGATGATCCCCTCCATCGTCAAGCACAACAAGGACTGCATTTTGGTGGTGGTGTCCAATCCCGTCGATATCTTGGCCAGGCTCGCGCTCACGTATTCCGGGTTTCCCGCTTCCCGCGTCTTCGGCACTGGCACGATGCTCGACACCGCGCGCTTCAGGTTCCTGCTGGGGGAGCGCTTCGGCGTCTCTCCGGAGAGCGTGCATGCGTACATCCTGGGGGAGCACGGCGATTCCTCGTTCCCGGTGTGGAGCACGGCCAACATCGCCGGCGTCCCATTGCGGGATTTCAGGCAGTATGACAAGCGGGCTATGGAGGGCATCTACCAGCAGACCAAGAACGCGGCCTATGAGGTGATCGCCCGCAAAGGAGCGACGTACTACGCCATCGGGCTGGCGGTCGCGCGGCTGGTGAAGGCCATCCTGTCCGACCAGAACATGGTGTTCGCGCTTTCTGCCCTGCTGAAGGGCTACCACGGCGTGAATGGCATCTGCTTGAGCGTGCCGTGCGTGGTGAACAGGGAAGGGATCAGGGAGCAGATTGTCATGCCTCTGAATGCTGAAGAGAAAAAGAAGCTAAAGAAGTCCGCTGGTGTGATGAAGGGGATTTTGAGAGGAATTAATTAAAATAAATACAAATGAAATAGGGGGTCGCGACC
>DUHN01000073.1:0-5900 GCA_013330825.1 Candidatus Woesearchaeota archaeon
TTAGTCCGGGGAGTTTCACTTGGCAAGTGATTCATCGGCTTCCATGGCAAAGCACGGCAAAATGTTCATCGGCCTGCTGGCGCTGATATTCGGCATCATCATCCTCGTGAAGCCCAGCCTGCTCGCGGTGCTGGTGGGCACCTATCTGGTCATTGTAGGCATCGCCAACCTGGTGTCCTGAAAGAGTGGGGAAGATAGTGGGGCCTGTTGCATCCCCTTGATTCATTATCACTCATCCGCCTTCTCGATCATCCTTCTGGTCTCGTGGATCTCGCGGATGAAGCGCCTGGAATGGTGGATGGCGATCTCTGCGGCGGCGCTGTGGGGGATTTCGCTTGCCCCGGGATATCCTTCCCTCGCCAGGAAGTCAAGGATTTCATCGGAGACGGTCTTCCTCCCGGCCACCATCCTCCGGAGGGGCCTGAGCATGTTTTTCTTGCTCTGGGGGGCGGCAGCCAGCGCGAACTTGAGGAACCGCCGGCAATAGTTGTGGACGGCCTTGCTTTCCATCCCTAGGTAGGCAGCCTCTCTCTGGAGCACCTTGCGCACGTGCGCATAGGGAGGGATGTAGATGACATCCTTCTCCACCTTGAACGGCTCCCTGATGCCGATCTCGGAGGGGACGACCGCATAGTATTCCTGCTGGAGCTTGTCCATGACGAATTTCATGAGCGTCCCGATGCCGACGATGATGGACGGGTGGTTCATGTCCATGCCCCGCTGCTCCAGCGTCCCGTTGGGGTTCACTTTGACCGGATTCCATGTCGTGGCAAGGATGGAGCCGTACAGGGAAATGGCCCTGATGTTCACTCCCAGGCTCCTGATGTGGGACTTCCACGTCTCGAAGCGTGAGGCGATGATGTCCAGGATATCCAGGGCGGTGAGCTTATAGGGGGGAAGGCCGCCGAATTCCTGGAAGTTGGCATAGAGGCCGTTGGGGCTGTCCAGCTCCTTGCCGCCGCGGTACATCAGCATGCGGGCATCCTTGCCCATCCTCGTTCCCTGGTAATACGGCGAGGACTGCATGAACGTCGTGAGGATGGGGTCAATGGCGATAAGCGTATTGTAGCTGTTCACCATGCTGTCTTTGATCCTGGAATGCACGAGGATTTTCAGCATGCGGAGCTGGGCGTCGAACATCCCTCTCGGCAGGGTGTAGTGGCAATGGAAGCCGACGCACCGTCCGGCGATGCTGAACCTGTTCTTGCCGAAGATGCTTTCCTGTATCCGGTAGCGGGCAGCGGTGCGCATGAACGGGGAGAATTTTCCGGGATAGGTGGCCAGCGGGCAGAGCAGCATGTTTTTCTTTTCCGCGATGTCCACCGCGTACTCGATGTTCGAGAGCAGGCTGCCCACGGCATTCGGCACGTTCCGGTGGGGATCACCCACGATCTCGAGCATGTTGCCTGCGCATTCCCCCTTGAGCGCGGTGCGCTTGTCCTTCGCGGCCTGCTTCAGGAGGTCATCGGCGCCGTTGACGACCGTTCCGTTGCGATCCAGGGTGAAGAGCTCTACCTCGAAGCCGGTCAATGAGTTCTTGGGTTTTGGATGCCGTCCTGCCATGGTGTTCCCTGATGCTCTTCTCCGGAGGAGGTGATTCCAAGCCGCAGCAGCGTCATAGAACAACAAGCCTTCACGCCACTGGAGCAGGCACGCCTGACAATAGAAAGCTATGCTTCCATCATATAATAAGGTTTTGATTTTGTCCTTATTCCTTTTGAGAATGCGGGCTAAGTCAAGTTTGTGGTGTTAAGATAGGAGTGTATATAGGGGCTTGCAGATTTTTCCCACTCAAGTTGACTTAGCCGAGACTGCGAAAGAGATATAAATCATGGGACCTTTGCCACTGCATGGATTCCAAGCTGCCAAAGAACCTGGGAAACGCAGTTCTTCTTTTTGAGAAAATGAGAGAGAGTTACCTGAAGAAAACGAAGCTCCTGTCAGAATACTCCTCCCTGCCAGAGAAGAATAAGTGGAACGAGAAACTCTATAATCAGTTCAGGGCCCTTTTTCTTTCTCAAGTGAAAGACATGGTGAACCAGGGAAAGAATGACTCCCGGACGATTTCCGCCCTGCTGAAAGGAATGCGGGCAGAACTGACGCTGGAACTTGGAGAATCTCCCCTAAAAAAAATGAGGCTGGCTCTCCTCAGGGATATCGTGTCCATGCACCATCGCATTGGGCCATGCCTGGACGTCAACCGAAAACAACTTGAGCTGCTGGAAAAGACCGGCAAAAACCCTGTCCTCTTCGCTGATAAGTCGGGAGAGCTTGACACTCTGCTGTCCAGCGAGGGAAGGCTGCTCAACCTTGTGCAGGAGGATGTGGCGGATATCAAAGAACTATCCACACCCGGCACACGCTGGACATGGGACTACACGGTGGTCGGGTACGGCAGCCTCATGGACGTCAACCAGATAGCGGAGCGGCTGGAGCCCCTGTCTCCGGAACTGAAAGCCCGTTTCAAAAGCGATCCGAGGGGAATTGCCAGAGAGCGGCTCCTTCCCGTCCTGGTCTTCGGCTGGATGCGGGTATTCAACAGGCGGGCGACCAGCCACCGATGGGTGACAAGGGAAAACGAGGCCGTGAAGGCCCTTGCTGCCATGGACATCGTCCCTTCCCACCGGCATTACTTCAACGCCGTCGCCATCAGGGTCTCGCGGGAAGAGCTTCAGAGGCTCCATCAGCAGGAGCTAGACTACAGCCTCATCGGACTGAAGCACGTCAAGCACTTCGCCACCGGCCAGGACATTCCCAACTGCGTGTGCTTCAAGAGCCCAATTGCACCTCAACGGGAAAGCGGAGATGGGTTCGACAGGGACATCCAAAACCTGAAGGACAGGAAAGCATCCGGTTATCTGGCAGAATCAAAATTCAAGGGGATGGAGTTCTTCAAGCAGCGGTTCATACGCTCCGATATGACCCCTCCTCCGAAATATTTCGAAACGTGCATCGCGGGGGCAAAGAAACTCGATGCCCTGTTCGGCACGAAAGGGATGTTTGAGACATTCAAAAAAACCACGTACCTCTATTACATAGACCGCAACATCAGGGAGAAGAATCCAAAAAAAGCATACACGTATTATGGGCTGTACTCTGTTGAGGATTTTCTTGAGAGGGCAGGGGAGCGTTTCCAGCTGAAGGGAAGCCGGTAAAGGACGCAGCAAACCAGCTCTGTAGAAAGTGAAGAGGGCGCCAATCCGCGAGCCTTGCTCAAGCAGAGGCGAGGGCGTTGTGGGGGGACGCCCCCTCCCGGGACACAGCCCCTTCAGGGCCATTGGCGAAGGCGAGCGCCGGCGCCCTCCGGGCGAAGCGGGACTTTCTACAGAGTCCCGCAAACCAACAACCATTTAAATTCTGTACAAACTATGCCCCTTATGGTCAAGCTCAACGAGATCATCGAGTGGGCGAGCCCGGTGCTCATCAGCCCGAGAAAGATGTCCCTCACCATCTCCCTCTCCAGGCGCTTCTTCGTGTTTGAGCTCATGCGGAGGGCGGTGAAGGCCATTGAGGATGACCCGTACCTCAACTTCATCAGCCTGCTCAAGAACTACAAGGTGCTGGGCAAGTTCCTCTCCGGCACCATCGGGGAGTTCCACCGCGACAGGGATGATTTGTATTTCCGCAATTTCTTCATCGACAAGGGGCTGTACGGGCTGGTGAAGCAGGACATCGAATGGCTCGCGCCGCAGCACGGCCATCTCCGCGTCACCATCACCAAGCGCGGCCTCCTCATCTATGACAACTACAAAAAGAACCAGTTCAACGTGCTGCTCATCACCTCGCATTCCGGCACCTGGGTCCCGGCATACGCGGAGAAGAAGCTGGCCATGGACAAGGCCCAACGGTACAGGGAGGAGGACATCGACTCCCACCGGCTCTATTCCAGGCTGGTGCTGGACAAGGCGGGCATCTGGATAGACAACAAGAAAAGCAGGTTCGCGTGCGACGTCAACAGGACGCATGACAAGTCCATCTACAGGGACGGCCAGGAGAAATGGGCGGCGCAGATCTGGAAGCAGCAGCTGACGGAGAAGGAGCAGGATGAAATCAGGAAGTCCCATAATGAGTTCTACTTCACCCTTGCCCAGCTCACGGACACCTACCGCTTCAACATCATCTTTGACGGCCATACCATGAGCGACGCCCCGGAGAGGCCCGCCTTGAGCTTCGGGACAAACTATATCCCCAAGTTCTACATGCCCATCGTGAAGAGCATGAAGGCGCACCTCGCCAAGCTCGGCTATTCCCCTGTGGCGTTCGACACACCGTATTACGGCGGCCACATCCTGGAATGGCTGCAGAAAAGGACCCCGGACCTGTTCATCTGCTCGATGGAGATCAATAAGAAGCTCTACATGAGCCCGGACAGGAGCAGCGTCATCGCCGAGAAGCGGGACAAGGTGGCCCAGGACCTGGCCAAGATGTTCGACATCCAGCCGGATGATGCCACATAATAGCAATCCCTGCGCTTCTTCTTGCTAATCTTGCCGTTGATGATAAGGACAAGCTCCCCTCATAACGAGCAGGAAAAAGTGGAAAGAAGGTATAAAAAAATAAAAAAGAAAGGGCAAAACGCCCTGTTTATTCCTTGACGCCGTAGCCGACGCCCAGGCTGACCAGGCCGATGGCCGCGTGCAGGATGTTGTCCGCGCTGTCGACACCCAGGAAGGATGTCAGCAGGTCTCCCGTGAACGGGATGAAGCCAAGCACGGCCACGGCAGCGTAGAAGATGCCAAAATACTGGTTGAACATCCTTCCGCTCCCCTTGTAGCCAAGCCATAATCCCAATGCCCCGGACACGAGGTGCACAACATTATGCAGCGCATTGGTCCCGAACAGGCCGAACAGGGGGCTTGTCATGAAAAAGCCCAGCAGGCCGACGAGCGCCAATACCGCTCCTAACACCATTGCATACAGTTTTTGTATGTCTTGCATAGGTAATCACCCGAGCTACCCTTTGATTTTCACTATATAAACTTTTGCTTGTTTTTCTCTCCAATGGCTATTCTGCAACATCTAGGACAGCATGGCTATAAAAACACTTTAAAAGGGGCTGCATCTTTCCTCCGAACAGAGCATGACCCCTGATGATATCCTGGCGGACCTCCTGCAAAAGTTCTTCAGGAAGGCAAAGGTGAAGCTCCCTTCCTCCATCTCCGTGCTGGACGTCGGCGCAGGAAGGTGGGAGTATGCCCCCGCGCTGCTCGGCTTTCTTGGGAAGTGTGGTGTGGGAAAAGGGAAGAGGGATGTCCGCCTGAAAGGCGTTGATCCCCTTGGAGCCCAGCTCTCTCCAAAGGTACCGGAAGGGGCAGCATATCATCCGGTTGATGCGCTTGACCTTGATGAGCATGATGCTTATGACCTCATCTTCCTCATCCACCCGTTTCCCGATTATCGGCTGAAGGAGCACGGGCTTCCGGTCCATCCTCCCGCCACGTTCTTCGGGAAAATCCTTTCACTGGCAAAAGAGGGAGGCTATGTCGTTGGCGTCGCTTATGGCGCTCCTCCGGAAGAGTATGCGTTGTTCAGCCAGTTTCCCAAAGAGCACCTTGTACTGATGGAGCGCTACGCCGATGAACAGGCCACGCGTCTTGACTACGGGCTCGGCAGGGACACATACCACGACAACATGGTCCTCATCGGGCGGAAAAGAAGAGTATAAGCTTTCTGTTTCAGCAAACCGGCAGCGTTCAAAATGAAGGGCACCGGCATCAGTGAAACGCTGGTGGTTCGGGTATCAAGGGCGTCGCGAGGGGTTGCTCCCTACGGGAACGCAGCCCTACAAATCTCGGTTGAGGAGCGTTTCAAGCCGGTGCCCCGGAGCGTAGCGGAGAGTTTGAACGCTGCCCCCGGCAAACCGCAAAGGTTTTTATACGCCGTCCCGGTCTCGCCGGGAT
>DUHN01000073.1:6051-6178 GCA_013330825.1 Candidatus Woesearchaeota archaeon
CTGGCGCATTCATCTTTTCCTTGTTTTCCTTTTTTGGCTTGCCGCGGGCCCCATGCCCGTTTTCACCAACACATTTAAAAACAAATTTTTTTCCTTTATGGTTCTGGGCCCGTAGCTCAGTCCGGTC
>DUHN01000032.1 GCA_013330825.1 Candidatus Woesearchaeota archaeon
GCACGCATGCAGGCTTGCCGACCCGAAGGATTTTGGGAAGGCGTCCGGCCATGAGGTGGCGACATCCCTGTTCCATCCTTCCATTGATTACCGCGGCTACATCAGGAAGAACAGGCCCATCACCCATGTCTCGCTGGCGGACATCGCGGACCTGTTCCTTGTCTGCCCGGCGACGGCCAACATCATCGCAAAGATAGCGCACGGCATCTGCGACGACCTGCTGACGACATCCATCTGCGCGACAGCCGCCCCCGTCCTCATCTGCCCTGCGATGAACGTCAAGATGTGGCACAATCCCCTGGTGCAGGAGAATGTGAAGAAGCTGGCGGAGCACGGCTATCATTTCATCGACCCAGAATATGGCGACCTGGCCTGCGGCTACAGGGGGGTAGGTCGGCTTGCCGGGGGAGAGAAGATTCTCGAACGCTCTGCGCTACTGCTCAGGAAGCGCTCTGACCTGAAAGGCAAGAGGGTCATCGTCACTGCAGGAGCGCCCTCCGAGCCGATAGATCCGGTGCGGGTCATCACCAACCGGAGCAGCGGCAGGATGGGGGTCATGCTCGCGGAGCAGGCGTTCCTCCGGGGGGCAGAGGTGGTGCTCATCAGGGGGCAGAATGCCGTGGAGTGCCGCTATCCGCTCGATGAGGTAACGGTTGCCACGGTGAAGGACCTGCATGATGCGTTGGTCCGGGAGATGAAGGATGCCGACATCGTGATCCACGCCGCCGCGGTCTCGGATTTCACCGCGAATTCCGCCGGGAAAAAGATAAAGAGCGGGCAGCCGCTGAATCTCGAGCTGCTGCCGACGACGAAAATCCTCGAGAACGTCAGGAAGTGGGACGGCAAGGTGTTCCTCGTCGGCTTCAAGGCGGAATATGACGTTTCAGAAAAGGAACTTGCCAGACGGGCATTTGGGCTGCTCAAGGATGCCCATGCGGACCTCATGGTTGCCAATGATGTCGGTAAAGAAGGAAGGGGGTTTGACGTGGACACGAATGAAGTCCTCATCCTCGACAAGAAAAAGAGGATGATGAAGGTGCCTCTTGCTGACAAGCGCGTTGTCGCTGACAGGATAATTGATGAGGTCGTCAAGCGCTTATGAAAAAAAAAGTGGCGATGGCATGGGCGCCGGGCAACATCAGCTGCATTTTCGAAATTTGCAGGGGAAGGACGCCGGAGAGGACCGGGTCGCGGGGGATGGGGTTCACGGTCGATGAGGGGGCCACCGTCTCCGTCAGCCGGGCGCCTGCCACTGCCGTGTTTTACAACAATAAAAAGGTGGATTTCCCGACAGTAAAACTGGTGATTAGAAGATTGACCGCGAAAAAAGTCATGGTGAGGATCTCCTCGGATTTGCCGCTGGGGGCCGGCTTCGGCATGAGCGGCGCAAGCGCGCTGGCGGCGGCATACGCCATCAACAGGCTGCTGAAGCTCAGGAAGGGCCGAAAAGAGTTGGCCATGGCTGCCCATTGCGCGGAAGTGGAAGCCGGCACTGGTTTGGGGGACGTGGTCAACCAGTCCCATGGCGGCCTGCTCGTGAAATTCGAGCCGAGCTGGAAGTTCAGGGTGGTGCGGCCGAAGGTGGAAGGGGCCCGCCATGTCTATTGCGCCTGGCATGGGAAGATGAGCACCAGGAATGTCCTGCGCAATGAGAAGAAAGAAAGGGCCATCAACGGTGCCGCGGAAAAGGCATTGGCGATGTTGAGGGAGATGCTGAAAAAGAGGATGATGGAACGGGCCCCTCTTCCGTTTGCGGAAATCATCGGGATCTCTAAGAGGTTTGCGGAAGAAAGCGGCCTCCTGAGGGACAGGAAAATGAAATCACTTATTGTAGGCATTGAGAAAAGGAGGGGGCACGCGTCCATGATCATGCTGGGCAATGCGGTCTTCTCGGACATCCCGTTTCCCGGCTCCGTCAGGCTCCGCATCTCGGAAGACAAGGCGAAGGTGCTTCCATGACGCCGATGATACCGAAGTCCCATCCGCGCTACGCCTCCCTTCTGGTGAGGGACAGGATTGTCGCGGGCGTGCGCAAGGGCGTCACGTCTCCCGACGGCCTCATCGCGCACGGGAGGGGAGAGGCATTCGACTATCTCATCGGAGAAAAGACACAGCCATTCGCCAAGAGTTCCATTGAGGCGGCTGCCGCTTGCCTCCTCCTGACAAGGCATCCGGTCATCTCGGTGAACGGGAATGCGGCTGCATTATGCCCTAAGGAACTGGTCGCGTTGTCTGCTGTCCTTGGCTGTCCCTTGGAAGTCAACATCTTCCACGCATCAGGGAAAAGGGAGAAAGCCATCGCCGCCTGTCTAATGAATCATGGGGCGAAGACGGTGCTGCTCCCGGGGAAGGATGCCGTGCTGGAATATCTGCAATCAAACAGGAAATACGTCAACAAGGAGGGCATCTTCTCCGCCGACACCGTGTTTGTCCCTTTGGAGGATGGGGACCGGGCGCGGGCGCTCATCAGAAACGGGAAAAAAGTCGTCACCATTGATCTCAACCCGTTGTCTAGGACCGCGAAGGCAGCTACCGTCACCATTGTCGATAACATCACGAGAGCACTGCCATTGCTCATCACAAGGATAAAGATGCTGAAAAAGAAAAAGGGTATCGGGAAAATGGGTAATCGGCAATTGTGCAGGACTATTGAAAGGTATGATAACAAAAATATGTTGGCGCAGGCAGAGAGAAAAATGCGGCGAAGATAGCAAGACTACTTCTCCAGGATGTACGGCAGCACGGCGCGCATGTCATGCGCCTGCAATGAGAGGTCAGCCGCGTCCCTGACTTCCTGGTGCCTGGCGTTGAACGCGATGCCCAGCCCGGCGAGCTGCAGCGCGTGCAGGTCATTGAGGTAGTCGCCGATGAAGACCGTGCTGCCAAGCGGGATGCCTTCCTTCTGCGCGATCATCCTCAGCGCGGTCGCCTTGTGCTCATTGTCGTATTGCGTCGCATCGACTCCGGAGATGATCCCTTTCTTGTTGAAGAGGAGTCTGCTGAGATAGACGTCATCGAACAGCCTCTCGTAATCAGGCAGGAAATGCTCGAGCATGACATTGAGCGAGCCGGATATCACCGCGAGCTTCATCCGGTGGCCCTTCAGCTCCCCGAGGGTTTCCCTCGCTCCCCGGACAAGCTTGGCCTGGTGGTGGGCGATGGCGTCTGAGAAGTCCTGCTTCGTGACCTTGCGCTCCTTCCAGAGCTCCACGTCGTGCTCCGCCCACTGCTCGTAGGTGAGGTCGCCGCGCTCGAACGCCTTCCTGCCCTCTTCCCTCCTCTTCTGGTCGATCTCGAAGTAGTCGTGGAAGAGCTGCCAGGAGAACTTCACGTTCTCGATGAGCGTGCCGTCGACATCGAAGCAGACGAGCTTGTAGGCCATGGATGGAGGGGGAAGAATGCCCGTTAAAAAGGTTGCAGTTCCTGATTGTGCACTCCATTGTTTTTCCCATCATAAACCTCGGTGCAGTAAGGTTAAGCAATAAAGAGCGCCGTCTGTGGCAGGTGCGACGGTTTCTCGCTTTGCTCGAAACCTGCTCGGGACTCCGCAGGAGCCATCCCTCCCCTCGCCGCACGCCAGGGAGCTGCGAGTGAGCTCGCCTCGCTCGCTCACAGCTCACTCGGCGCTGGGCGCGACTGGGATGCGCCCTACGGGCTATCGCGCAGGACAACGAGCGAAGCGAAGTTGGCCGTCCAGCCGCCGAAGTGGTGGCGTGCGGCAGAGCAACCTTATCCTGACTGCACCATAAACCTCACCGCAAAGATTTATATAGAGCGCGGGAACCCTGAAGGATGGTGAGCACATGCCCATTGTCGGATTCGGATTGACAAAGATCATCGCGGAGAAGAATGCCGCCATCAAGGGAAAGGTGGACATCCGCAACAACGTGGGCGTCAAGGACGTCAGGCTGGCGGACATCTCTCTCGGCAAGGACAAGGGGAATGCCGCCAAGTTCATCTTCGAGTTCACTTCAACCTACGAGCCGGGCATCGGCAGGATACTGTTCGAAGGGGAGGTTCTCTTCATGGACGACCCCGGGAAGATCAAGGAGCTCCAGGAGTCCTGGAAGAAGGACAGCAAGCTGCCGCAGGACGTCATGGCCCCGGTGCTGAACAGCATCCTCAACAAGTGCAACGTGCAGGCATTGATCCTCAGCCAGGACATCAACCTGCCGCCGCCCATCCCGCTTCCGAAGGTGCAGATGTCCCGGCCTGCTGCCGCCTCGCCGGTTCCTGCCAAGGAAGAGAAGAAAGAGCAGAAGAAGAAATAATTACCAGACCCTTGCCTCCCTTCTCGAATTCTTGCAATAACTTAAAAAACAGTTGTTCCATAATGCTTGCATTATGGACGCTATAGACGATTTGATCGCCAAGCCAGATGTTCTCAAAACATACCCCTTTGTTCAGGATCTGTCAAAGACAGCGTTGACGACTGACGTCTTCCAGAACTTCGCCGAGCAATTCAGGCTTTTTCTGGAAGACGACAACTTTAGAAAGGAAATTGGCCTCAAAAAGGGCCGCCTCACCGATGAAGACTTGTGGCGCATTGCAGTGTATTATCACAAGCCCAGAAGGGAGTTCCTCAAGACGTTACTCGGAGCAGGCCTTTCCGTTCCCGCGCTTGCTTCCCCGGTCTTCGCCCAGCAGAGACCAATGGCAAGAGTCCATGAACTACTGAGGATTTTCTCAAAGTATCCGGAGCTCAAGCTAGCCCGCGAGCCTGTGCTTTCGCCAAAAGCTGGAGCGCCTATTGTCGTCATTGTCGAGGATATTCACGGAGGAGATGACAAGGAAGAAGGATGGAAAGTCGAGCTGCTCCAGCTTGAACTGATAAGAAGGTACGCGAACATAAACTTCGTCGGCATCGAAGGCTGGGCAGGTCCCGAGGTCGATAGAAAACGCGGAAGGCAAATCCTCAACGGAGAAGAGCAGCTTATCCGGCACCTCATAAAAAACAAGAATTATGTTGTTGTCGGACTTGAAGATGAAAAATTTCAATCCCTCATTCTCAATGCTAATGTGTTTGCGGAATTTATCCTCCTGAGACAAAAGCAACGCAAATTAGCGCAGTTGGGGGTATCAGAGGATTTCTTTCGCTACGTCTTTTCCATGTTTTTGACCATCTTTAGTAAATATGACGGTGGAGAACGGGACGCTAAAGCATACATCAAGGAAACCAACGAAATAATTGAAAAAGGAAAACAAATGTACCCTCATGTGGATTTTGGCTTTCTTCTTGAGGCACTTTATATAAACGTGGAAACTCTTTGTTTGACCATAAAGGCGTGGCACCCCGTTCCATTAACTGAAGGAAATTTATATACATTGGAGAATATCTTACAGAAAGAAGTAGGACATTTTTTTCTACCTGACTATCCAGTACACCCACTTGAATCTTCTGGAATTAAAAACTTGCAGCTTCAAAGAGACAATGCTGCCATAAACATATTCCTCTCAGCAATGAGAAGGTATCGTAGGAAAGAAGGCATCATCGTTTTCGGGAGAGGCCATACCGATGGTCTGGTTTCCTTTCTTCTTCAAAAGCTGAACAAGGAAGTCAACATAATCGTCATCATTTAACGAGTTGAGGCATCCACAAAGACGATGTATCAAAAGCTTTAAAAGAATGGCCCCTGTTGCCTTTCCCATCAACAGACATCTTTTTGCGGTATGGCGACGAAAGAACTCCGGCTGAAGGTCGCGGAAGCGATCCAGGATGACGTGAACAAGGGCATCGTCCGCATAGATTCCAACCTGCTCCAGGAGATTGGCATCAAGCCGGGCGGCATCGTCGAGATAGAGGGCGAGCGCAAGACCGTCGCGATAGCGGACAGGTCCTATCCGGGAGACATCGAGCTGGGCATCATCCGCATGGACGGCATTGTGCGCAAGAACGCGAAGACCGGCATCGGGGAGACCATCTCCATCAGGCAGGTGCAGGTCAAGGAGGCCAAGAAGGTGGTCATCGCCCCTTCAAGGAAGGGCATCCTCGTGAAGGCGTCTCCGGCCATCTTCAAGTCCGGGCTGCTCGGCAGGGCGATGGTGAAGGGGGACGTGGTCGCATTGGGCGGCACGAGGAGGAGGAAGGCCACCATGATGGACAACCCCTTCTTCGAGGACGTCTTCTCCATCCTCGATGAGAGCATGATGGGCATCGGCTTCGCGGACATCAAGTTCGTCGTGGTGGACACGCAGCCCAAGCAGCCGGTCATCGTGACCGATGCCACGGAGGTGGAGTACCGCGCGGAGGCCGTCGAGGTCTCGGAGGACACCGCGCCCGACATCACCTATGAGGACATCGGCGGCCTGGAAGAGGAGATCAAGAAGATCAGGGAGATGGTCGAGCTTCCGCTGAAGCACCCGGAGATCTTCGAGCGCCTCGGCATCGAGGCCCCGAAGGGGGTGCTGCTCCACGGCCCGCCAGGGACCGGGAAGACATTGGTGGCGAAGGCGGTCGCCAACGAGACCAACGCGCATTTCATCCTAATCAATGGTCCGGAGATTATGTCGAAGTATTATGGCCAGTCTGAAGAAAACATCAGGAAAAAATTCGAGGAGGCAGAGAAGAACGCCCCAAGCATCATCTTCATCGACGAGGTGGATGCCATCGCCTCAAAGCGGGAAGAGACGAGGGGAGAGGTCGAGCGAAGGGTCGTGGCCCAGCTCCTCGCCCTGATGGATGGCCTCAACGCGCGCGGCAAGGTCGTGGTCATCGCGGCCACCAACGTCCCCAACATCCTCGATCCTGCCCTGAGAAGGCCGGGGCGGTTCGACCGCGAGATCGAAGTCGGCGTCCCCTCGAAGGAGGGCAGGCTGAACATCCTCAAGATCCACACCAGGTACATGCCGCTCGCCAAGAACGTGAACCTCAAGGAGCTTGCGGGCATCACCCACGGCTTCGTCGGGGCCGATCTCGCCTCGTTGGCCAAGGAGGCCGCGATGATCGTCCTCAGAAGGATACTGCCGGACCTCAAGCTCAAGGAAGATGAGCCTATCCCGAAGGAAGTCCTCGAAAAGCTCAAAATTACCATGGGAGATTTCAAAGAGGCATTGAAAGTCGTCAGGCCATCCGCATTGCGCGAGGTGCTGATTGAGATTCCCTCGACGAAATGGGGGGACATCGGCGGCCTGGAGAAAGTCAGGCAGGAGCTCATAGAGGCCGTGGAATGGCCCCTCAGGAACCCCACAGCCTTCAAGCGACTCGGCGTCCGGCCGCCGAAGGGCATCCTGCTCTACGGGGCGCCAGGGACGGGAAAGACCCTGTTGGCGAAGGCCGTCGCCTCGGAAAGCGAGGCCAACTTCATCTCCGTCAAGGGCCCGGAGCTGCTGAGCAAGTGGGTCGGAGAGTCGGAAAAGGCGGTCAGGGAAATCTTCAAGAAGGCGCGCCAGGCGGCTCCCAGCATCATTTTCTTCGACGAGGTGGATTCCCTCGCTCCTCGGAGGGGAATGGGCGACACCAACGTGAGCGAGCGGGTCGTGAATCAACTGTTGACCGAGGTCGACGGCCTCGAGGAGATGAACGACGTCGTGGTCATCGCCGCCACCAACAGGCCGGACATCCTCGATCCTGCGCTGCTCCGGCCCGGGAGGTTCGACCGCATCATCCTGACGCCGGCGCCGAATGAGAAGGGCCGCCTGGAGATTTTTAAGGTGCACACGAAGGACATGCCGCTCAAGGGGGTTGACCTCGACGTGCTGGCGAAGGAGACCGAAGGCTACGTGGGCGCGGACATCGAGGCGGTGTGCAGGGAAGCGGCCATTTTCGCCCTCCGCGCAGACATCAACGCCAAGGAGGTCCGCAAGGAGCATTTCGATGAATCCCTCAAGAAGGTCAGGCCGAGCGTGAGCAAGGAGATTGAGAAGGAGTATGCCGATCTGCAGGAGCATTTCTCCGCGGCCAAGGCGAAGCAGATGATGGATGACCGGCCCAATTATATGGGCTGATTGGTTGTCTTTGCGCATATTTTAGGTATGCTAGGTATGCCATTTACGTTCTCCGCCGCTTTCTTTTTGGGATTGTTGGGGAGGGTACAATCAGGACGCGCGTTAGGCGCTAGTGATGCCCTCCACGCACCCTTGCACCCCCTATTCGCTGGCGCCGCCTTGCCTGTCAGAAAGCTTTTTAAGACTTCATCCCCTCTGTTTTTCTATCATGAAACCGCAGGCCGGCGACAAGGTAAGGGTGAAATCCTCTGACGGCGAGTACGAGGGCATCCTCATGCCGCGCCCGGAGATATTCGAGAAGGGATTTCTTGTCCTGAAGCTGGAGAACGGCTACAACATCGGCATCGACGAGAAGAAGGTGTCCAAGGTCGATGTTCTTGAGCAGTACGGGAAGCCGGAGCAGGGGCACAGGGAGCGGAAGCATGACCCTTCGCTGCCAACAATTTCCATCCTCTCTTTCGGCGGCACGATCTCCAGCAAGGTGGACTACCGGACGGGGGGCACGTATGCGGACTACACGGCAGAGGATTTCGTGCAGATGATGCCGGAACTGGAGAGTGTGGCGAACCTGCGCGCGCGGAAGGTCATGGGCATCATGAGCGAGGACATGTCTCCCGAGGAATGGGAGGCCATGGCCAAGGCCATCCATGCGGAGCTGAACGAGAAGGAAGTCGCCGGTGTCGTCGTCACCCAGGGCACCGACACGCTCCATTTCTCCACCGCAGCCATCTCCTTCGCGCTGAGGAACTTGTCCAAGCCAGTGGTCTTCACCGCGGCCCAGCGCAGCATCGACCGAGGCTCTTCCGACGCGTTCATGAACCTGCTCTGCGCAGTCCATGCCGCGAAAGGCGGCATAGTGGAGGTCATGACCTGCATGCACGGCTCCCTCGACGATGATTCCTGCCTGCTCATCCGCGGCACCAAGGTCAGGAAGATGCACACGTCGAGGAGGGATGCCTTCCGTCCGATCAACGAGCTGCCTCTCGCCAGGGTTTTTCCTGATGGGAAGATCGAGGTCCTCAACCAGAATCACCGCAAACGCTCGTCCGGGGCCGTTTCCGTGAGCGGCCAGTTCAGCCGGGACGTGGGCCTCCTGTATGCGTATCCGGGCATGGATCCGGACATCCTTGATTTTTTCCTTGAAAAGAAATATGGTGGGGTGGTGATTGCCGCCACCGCTCTCGGCCATCTTCCCGTCACCAACGAAAGGAATTCCCTCATCCCGAAGTTGAAGAAGCTGCGCGACGGCGGCATTCCGGTCTTCATCACCACCCAGACGGTCTACGGGAGGGTGCATCCCTACGTCTACACCAATCTCCGGAAGCTTTCCATAGGGGCGGGCTGCACCTTCTGCGAGGACATGCTGCCCGAGGTGGCATACATCAAGCTCTGCTGGATCCTGGCGCAGCACAAGGACGTGGAAAAGGTGAGGGAGCTCATGCCCACGAATATCGCAGGGGAGATCACTACGAGAAGCGACGTGGAGTCGTTCCTGTACTAGCCAATGGAATGCGCGCACTGCGGCGCGCCATCTTATTGCGAGCGCTTCGCGCGAGCATGGATATTTGTCACGATAGGGTCCAAAGAAAAATGCACGGGGATAACCAAGAATTGGATTACAAAAAACTGGGCTTCCGCTGCGGGCTCGAGATCCATCAGCAATTGGAAGGCAGCAAGCTCTTCTGCAACTGCCCGACGCTGAACAGCGCGGAGAAGGCTGACTATGGGGCGATGCGGAAGCTGCGCGCGGTGGTGGGCGAGACTGGGAAGATCGACATCGCCGCAGCCCACGAGATGGGGAAGGGCAGGACATTCCTCTACGAATCGCACAGCTCTGACACCTGCCTCGTGGAGTACGACGAGGAGCCGCCGTTCCCACTGGACAGGGAGGCGCTCGGGGCCGGTCTCCGGGTGGCCCTGCTCCTCAACGCGAAGATCGTGGATGAGATCCACGTCATGAGGAAGATCGTCATAGACGGCAGCAACGTCACCGGCTTCCAGCGGACTGCGTTGATCGCGCTGGACGGCTGGATCGAGACGTCGGAAGGTAGGGTCGGCATCCCCCTCATCTGCCTGGAGGAGGAGGCTGCCCAGAAGCTCGGGGAAGGGGAAGGAAAGGCAAGGTACAAGCTTGACCGGTTGGGCATCCCGCTGCTGGAGATCGCGACCTCCGCAAGCATCAGGAGCGCGGAGCACGCGAAGGAGGTCGCCTCCCGCATCGGCATGGTCCTCCGCTCCGTGGAGGGCGTCAGGCGCGGCCTCGGCACGATACGCCAGGATGTCAACATCTCCATCGAGAAGGGCGCGCGCACGGAGATCAAGGGGTTCCAGGAGTTGAGGAGCATCCCGAAAGTGATTGAGTTCGAGGTCAGGAGGCAGCAGCACCTCATCTCAGAAGGGAAGAAGCTCAGCAAGGAGGTGCGCAAGGCAGAGCCGGACTTCACCACATCCTTTTTGCGCCCGCTGCCAGGCGCCGCGCGCCTCTATCCGGAGACCGACGTGCTCCCGGTGAAGGTCTCCAAGGAGCAGATAAGGCATATCAGGGAGAACCTGCCGAAACTGAGGGACGAGAGGATAAAGGAGCTGATGGAGGGATACAAATTGCCGCACGACGTGGCGAAGGAAGCCGCTGAGGACGGAAGGTTTGAGGCCATGGCGGGAAGATTCAGGAATATCCCTCCGCAACTCGTCGCCCAGACGCTGTTCACAACCCCGAAAGAGCTCAAGTCCCGCCTCAATCTCGATCCGTCCAAGCTCTCTGAGGGAGATTATGAGGAAGTTTTTGGCTATCTTGACCAGGGCAAGATCGCAAAAGACGCGGTCATAGAGCTGTTGGCAAGGAAAATCAGGGGGGAGAAGATTGATGTTTCCCGCTTCGCGGGCATCTCCGATGAGGAACTGGAAGGTGAAATCAGGAAAATCGTCGCGGAGAAACCTGGCCTGTCCGCGGGCGGCTACATGGGCCTCGTGATGGCGAAGTTCAGGGGCAAGGCCGAGGGGAAGAAGGTGATGGAAATTCTCAGGAAATTGATGGGAGATTAAGTGTGCTAGCTCCTGCTTCCCGCGAAGAGGGACAGCGCCATCCCGCTGATGAGCGCCACGAGGGAGTCGGTGGCGAAGAACCCTCCGGAGAGGAGGACGGAGAAGGGCATGTTCCCCCAGTAGTGGCCGAGGAAGACGGCCAGGGTCGTGCCGAGGGCGAAGGTGACGCCAATGTGCGTCAATCCCTTGGTGTAGTCCTTATAGCTCCGCCTGATGAAGAGGAAGCAGAGCGCAAGGAAGACCACAAAGATGAGAAGGCCGATCTGCGGCGTCGGGGCGGAGATGGTGGTGGATGAGAAGACGCCGAATTCCGCGACCACGAGGAAGATGATCACCGAAAGGAGGCTCTTGTCATTCTTGAGGGAGTCGATGGAAAAGAGCGATTTCGGGTTGCCGAAGTGGGCGATGTCCAGCTCATCCTGTTCCTCTTCCTCTTGGGCAGGGGAGAGTTTGATTTCCATTGGCTGCGGGACGGCATGGGGCGCCCGCCGCACCGTTGCCCGTGGCGCCTGGGCCGTGGGCTGCGGCTGCTGCTGGTAGGTCTGGATGGCCTTGCTCGTCCCCTTGAAGAGCGCATAGGACGAGATGATGGTGCCGAGGATGGCGATGATGATGCCCAATGCCCCCAGGAGGAACGTGTCCATATTGAGCCCTTCCGCGGCATATCTTTCCATGAACTGCGAATAAATCAGGAGCAGGGCAAGGAAGGTGATGATGAGGGAGATGGTCTTCTGCAGCGTCACGAGGAAAAGCGAGCTGAGCTTTTGGATGGTGATGAGGAGGAAGTAAAGCAGGATGAGCCCGAGGATGGTGGCCGAATAGTCCCCTGCAAGGAT